>JALWJV010000143.1 GCA_026996955.1 Deltaproteobacteria bacterium | reverse complement strand
GCCCTTTGCAGAGTTTGTCACATCAACCACCCACAAGACCCTGCGGGGGCCAAGGGGAGGGTTCATCCTTGCCAAGGAGCAGTTTGGGCGTCTGATGAACAGCCAGATCTTCCCGGGTATCCAGGGAGGCCCGCTTATGCATGTGATTGCGGCAAAGGCAGTTGCATTCCAGGAGGCCCTCGGTGACGAGTACAAGACATACACCCAGCAGATTGTTGCCAATGCCCAGAAGGTGGCACAAGTGCTCAATGATCGCGGTTTCAGGCTGGTTTCAGGCGGCACAGATAACCATCTCGTGCTGGTGGATGTATCAAAGAAGGGGCTTACCGGTGCAGAGGCAGAGGCCAGGCTCGAAAAGGCCGGCATTACTGTCAACAAGAATTCCATTCCATTTGATGAAAAACCGCCAAGGGTTACCAGCGGCATAAGAATAGGCACACCGGCAGTGACCACAAGGGGGCTTGGAGTTGAAGATATGGAGGAGGTTGCAAACTATATTGCCGATATCCTCTCAACAGAATCCCCGGACTCTGTAATACGTTCGGTAAGGACAAAGGTCCTTGAGATATGCAATCGTTATCCCCTCTATGCCAAGAGGCTTAAACGCTACGACGATGCCCTGGCACAGGGGTGTGACGCATAAGATATGCTTGCAAACACCGGTTCTGGTTCAAGGCCCTCATGGCATGACTACTTCATGTCAATAACCAGACTGGTGTCCGAACGCTCTACATGCCTCAGGCGCAGGGTTGGTGCAATCCTTGTGCTTGAGAAAAGAATCCTTGCCACAGGTTATAATGGCGCTCCTGAAGGGCTTCAGCACTGTCTTGATATAGGCTGTCTCAGGGAACGTCTTAAAATTCCGTCAGGCCAGCGCCATGAGCTTTGCCGCGCCCTTCATGCAGAGCAGAATGTGTTGATCCAGGCCGCGCGCTATGGCATTCCCGTTGCCGGTGCAGAACTTTACTGTACCAACCTTCCATGTATTATCTGTACCAAGATGCTCATCAATGCCGGTGTTACCACCATCTACTACAGTGAGGGATATGCTGACGAAATGTCAATGGAGATGCTGGAGGAGGCGGGTATGAAGCTGGTGCAGGTTGATATGCCGGAATAGTTTTTATCTGTCTATAAATCCCCCCTTATTTCCCTTTTCGTAAAATCCTTCAGAGCCACTCCACAACAAGACCATTCACTGCACTGAATAGATATCCCTTTTCATTCTCTTCTCTTTCTATTATCTTGCCATTTTATGAAATGTCCATTCTGTAATTTTGAACAAAGCAAGGTGGTTGACTCGCGTCCCAGCCGTGACGGCAGGGCAATTCGCCGTAGAAGGGAATGCCTGTCCTGTTCAGAGCGCTTCACAACTTATGAGCGCATTGAAGAGTTTCAGCCTGTGGTGGTAAAGAAGGACGGCAGAAGGGATGCCTTTGACAGGCGCAAGCTCATTGACGGGATTCTCAAGGCGTGTGAAAAACGTCCTGTCAAAATGGACGATATTGAAAGCTTTGTCTCCAGCATGGAAAAGGAGATACAGGAAAAGGGAGAGGTTGAAATCCCCAGCAGTTTCATTGGTGAGCGTGTAATGGCGCAGCTAAGGGAGTGGGATGATGTTGCCTATGTCCGTTTTGCCTCTGTTTACAAGCAGTTCAAGGATCTGAACGAATTTATGGCACAGCTCCAGGAGCTTTTGGGAAGTGCCTCCAACATGGACAGTAAAGATACCTGACGGCATGACGGCACGGGATGAGAAGACAGGCGGTTACAGGTGATGGCTGATTTTACTGAAGCAGATTTCACCTTTATGAATCAGGCCATTGAGCTTGCCCGTCTTGGGCTTGGGCGTACCACTCCCAATCCTGCAGTGGGCGCTGTGGTTGTCAGGGATGGCAAAATCGTAGGCCGCGGCTGGCACAGGAAGGCTGGAACCCCGCATGCAGAGGTTCATGCCCTTAATGATGCAGGAGATGCTGCAAAAGGTGCCACCATCTATGTCACACTTGAGCCCTGCAATCACACCGGCAGGACACCACCCTGCACCAGGGCAGTGCTTGAGGCAGGGATCAGCCGGGTTGTTATCGGCACCCTTGATCCCAATCCTTCTGTTGCAGGCGGAGGGATGGAGTTTTTACGCTCACAGGGGCTTGAGGTTTCTGAAGGTTGCATGCGCCATGAGTGCAGGCTTCTTATTGCACCATTTGCCAAACACATAAAAACAGGCTTGCCCTGGGTCAGGATGAAAGTCGCCTGCAGTATGGATGGCAGGACTGCAACCCGTACAGGCCATTCCCAGTGGATTACCAACAGTGCTGCAAGGATGAGGGGGCATGAGCTAAGGCGCATAAGTGATGCGATACTGGTTGGAAGCGGCACGGTAAGGGCAGACAATCCAGGCCTTACATGCAGGCATGAAAGTGCCCGTGAAGATGGAACAGATGATCCGGTCAGGGTAGTCCTTGACAGCACCCTTTCAACTGATCCTGCATCAACAGTGTATAACCTTGATTCCCCTGCCATGACCCTGGTGGTTGCAGCAGAGGGCAGGGCAGCGGCAGACAGAATAAGGGAGTTTGAAAAGACAAAGGCCCGGCTGCTTCTTCTCCCTCCTGATGATACCGGCAGGATAGGACTTAAGGATCTTCTTGAAGAGCTTGGGAAAATGGGAATACAGTCTGTAATGGTGGAGGGAGGTGCAACTGTTCATGGTGCCTTTCTTGATGCCGGGCTTGTGGATGAGGCCTTTTTCTTCTATGCACCCCTTATAATTGGAGGCAGTGAGGCAAGGCCGGCAGTTTCCGGCAAAGGCACTGACCTGCTTGATAATGCATTGAGGCTGACGTCCTGCAGCCATGAGATGCTTGATGATAACTGGCTGGTTGCCGGGGTTTGCGGCAGGCGGCTTGATGAGCTTTTTGAGTAACTTGTTGTAATGTTTACAGGGATTGTACAGGGATTAGGCACGGTAAAATCTGTAAAGAAGATGGCAGAGGGCTCTGTTCTTGCCATAGCGCCGGATTTTGTCCTGGAAGACCCTGAAGAGGGTGAAAGTATTGCGGTAAATGGTGTATGTCTTACGGCAACAACCATTTCTGGTGATTTTTTTACAGCAGATGTCTCCCCTGAGACACTTTCAAGAAGCACCCTTGGAGAGCTTGGGCCTGGCAGCAGGGTAAACCTTGAGCGGGCGCTTCGTCTGTCTGACCGGCTGGGCGGGCATATTGTAAGCGGTCATATCGATTGTACCGGGCAGGTGCTTGAGCGAAAGGAGCTCCGCCAGTTCACCCTGTTCAGATTTCGTATTGATGCAAAGTATGACAGATATCTCATAGAAAAGGGCTCTGTAACCATTGACGGAATAAGCCTTACAGTAAACTCGTGTACAAGCGGGGAGTTTTCAGTTGCAATCATACCCCACACCCTTTCCATCACCACCCTTGGGTTCAGGAAGGTTGGTGACAGGGTAAATATTGAGGTTGATGTTATTGGGAAGTATGTTGAGAAGCTGCTGAAGGGAGGCATGGAAGCCAGGGCTGCAGCTGAAGGCAGTCTTGATACTGAATTTTTGGCAAAGCACGGATTTATATAAATGTAGAGTATCTAATCAGCGTGGTAAATGGTCTTGTTTTGGAGTGACTTTGAACAATTTCGTAGTTTTTCTTGGCGAAGCGCAGCCATAAAATCGCGTCTGTCTGAGTGAGGCACCAGCGAATTTCGCGATTTTGGCTTAAGCAAGCCTTAGAAAAACAAGAAATTGTTCTCCGGAACGGAAAAACAAGACCATTTACCAACCTCATTCAATAAATGCACTGAATAGTTACAATGTAGAGACACAAACTTTAAGGAGTTTTTTTAATATCATGCCAGTTTCAACAATTGAAGAAGCTATTGAAGATATAAAAGCCGGGAAGATGGTCATCCTGGTTGATGATGAAGACCGTGAAAATGAAGGTGATCTTACCATGGCGGCTGAGGCGGTAACACCTGAGGCAATAAACTTCATGGCCAAGTATGGCCGCGGGCTTATCTGTCTTACACTTACAGGTGAAACCGTTGACAGGCTTGGCCTTCCCATGATGGCATCAAAGAACACGTCCCGTTTTGGTACAGCCTTTACTGTCTCCATTGAGGCCCGCCGGGGTGTTACCACAGGAATCTCAGCCCATGACCGGGCAACCACCATTCAGACAGTTATGCGTGATGATTGCACTCCGGATGACATCGCAACACCTGGTCACGTGTTCCCGCTAAGGGCAAGGGACGGTGGCGTGCTTGTAAGGGCAGGCCAGACAGAGGGCTCTGTTGATCTTGCAAGGCTCGCCGGGCTTAAGCCTGCCGGTGTCATCTGCGAGATAATGAAAGATGACGGGACAATGGCACGCATGCCTGATCTTGAGGTCTTTGCAGAGGAGCATGGCCTTAAGATTGTAACCATTGCAGACCTTATTGAGTACAGGCTGCGTACCGAAACCTTTGTAAAACGTGAGGTTGAGACAAGGCTGCCATCACGTTTTGGCGGAGAGTGGAAACTCATTGCCTACACATCCATTATGGATAAACAGGAGCATATTGCCCTGGTAAAGGGTGATGGAGATATAAAACCTGACGAGGCTGTGCTGGTCAGGGTCCACTCCGAGTGTTTTACCGGGGATGTCCTTGGTTCCCTTCGCTGTGACTGTGAATCCCAGCTTCACAGGGCAATGGAACAGATCGGCAAGGAGGGACGGGGAGTGCTTCTCTACATGCGTCAGGAGGGCCGCGGCATCGGGCTTATCAACAAGCTCAAGGCATATTGTCTTCAGGATCAGGGCAGGGATACGGTTGAGGCAAACCGGGAGCTGGGATTCAAGGCTGATCTCAGGGACTATGGTACAGGGGCACAGATTTTGAGGGACCTTGGAGTCAGAAAGATGCGTCTTATGACCAACAATCCCAAAAAGATAGTTGGCCTTGAGGGATATGGCCTTAAGGTGGTTGAGCGTGTTCCCATTGAGATCCCCCCTCATGAGGAAAATGCACGTTACCTGAGATGCAAGATGGAGAAGATGGGGCATATGCTTCACGTGGATTAGGCGAATAAGTTTTTATAGGAGAGTATAGCGATATGTATAAAACACTTGAAGGGCATCTCCAGGCAGAGGGGCTCAAAATCGGAGTTGTTGTTGCAAGGTTCAATGAGTTTATATCGAGCAAGCTTCTTGGCGGCACGGTTGACGCATTTATACGTCACGGCGGTCGTGAGGAGGACCTGGAGGTTGCCTGGGTGCCTGGTGCCTTTGAAATCCCGCTCGTTGCAAAAAAGATGGCAAAATCCGGCCGTTATGACGCTGTTGTGTGTCTTGGCTGTATCATTCGCGGGGCAACTCCACACTTTGATTATGTTGCTGCAGAG
>JALWJV010000142.1 GCA_026996955.1 Deltaproteobacteria bacterium | reverse complement strand
GTTTTGGAATGGTCTTTCCTGAAATGTTATTATCGATCTTTTTAGTAAGCAGGGTGTCAATGAGTTCATCCCAGGGAATAAGGTAAGGGACAGTTGTCCGAAAGGAATACGCAGTGAAGATTAAACAGGGGATAGCCTTAGCCAGGCATGATTAAGGACACCAATCCCTGCCTGGCTATGTGAAGTTAACGAAGAATTACTAATTACTGAAGAACTGCCATTACATCTGATTTTAGGGAGTTAAATTGATCCTTGATTTCACCCCAGCGTTTGTACCACTCCTGTCCCTGAGCATTCTGAGGCACCCGCCACTTAATACGCTGTTCAAAATTGTTAAAGGATTTGAAAATGGCCCCTGCCCTGTCCTTGGTGTTATAGGGAACTTTGCCACCAAGTGAATTATATAGCTGTTCTGCTTCGACCCTTGCATTTTTCAAGGTGCCTGCCAAGTTGTTACACCTTTTGCAACACGCTGCCTTTATCTCATCATGAAGTGCATTCAGGCTTGCAACTATGCCATCTACCTTTGCCGCAAGGTCGGGATGGCTGGCATGGGCCTTCTGAACCCACTGCGAAAAACCGTGAGATGATTGCTGCCAGCCGCTGCCAGCCTGGCAACTACCCGCAAACACAAACAGCACAACCACCACTATTGCTGCCACATACGCTTTGCCTGTAAAGAATACTTTCCTGATTCCAATCACGTAAAGTTACCTCCTGTGTTTTTGATACTGGTCGGTATGTGGCACAAATAACTTTAAGAGGCTAACTAAATTTTTTCATTTATTATGTTAACCAACTAATTTTTTCATGTCTTCTGTCCCAGGTAAAATTGGAAATGTTCTTGTCTTTTGAACTGAATTCAATTCCAATGAAGAAGATGTTCATTCCAGATGTCATGTACTTCTGGTGATAGTTCTTCTCCTTCAGCGCAATGCCGGTATATAAAATAAACCTGCAAATAAAATCCTCCCTTTCTCTCGAGTGCCTGCCCACTCTAGATCTTTTCTGCCAGTTTAAACCCGTCACTATGCCGTGTTTTAGAATGTTCTTTTGGGTTGTGTTGGTATTCTTGAAAGGTGGTGCTACTCTATGTCTTAGAAAAGGCGTCAAGCATCCTCTTGGCTTCCGTTTCATCAACATCATCCCATTTCAAATATGCGGCTGCCACGGCAAACTGGCTGCCACTTCTGATGTTGGGACAGTACACGGAATCCACCTGGTCCGTGAGGGAATCTAGTGATTCCAGATGGGCCGTTGGCACGGCCACAACTATTTTTCGTGCTCTGGTGTTATTAAGCGCTTTTATTGCTACCCGAATAGTGGAGCCGGCTGCAATTCCGTCATCCACGAGGATGACTGTCTTTTTGGAAAAATCAGGCCAGGGCCTATCATCCCGAAACAGCTTAATCCGCCTTTTTACCTTTTCAATGGCAGCATGGGTCTGTTGTTTCACCGCGGCCTCACCCATCCTGTAATAGTTGACATAATCCCTGTTTATCCAAACAGTTCCATCAAATGCTACGGCCCCAAATCCGGCTTCTGTATTCCAGGGTAGCAGGATCTTGCTTACTACAGCCACGTCAAGGGGAAGATTCAGCGTATGGGCAATCTCTACAGCAACAGGGATACCGCCAGAGGGTATGCCCAGAATAATGGCGTTACTGTCCTGACAATGGTTAAGCATGGCGGCAAGGACCTGTCCTGCATGTTTTCTGTCCCTGAAAACACCCAACCTTTCGCGCATCTCAGGCACTTCGTAAATTTTATATGCCATGAGACATTTTCCCCTTTATTAGAGACAGGGTTCATCTGGATGTAATGTAATAGTTACCCCTTCCAGGAAGAAAGTTTACTGCTATTAATTTGAGCGGGAATGCAATTTGTAATTGCCCAGTATTTTAAGGTAACGCGCATGGTCTTGTTTTTTCAGCTTACATTGGCGTAAACAAGACCATGCAGCCACAGCGAACAGGTATCACTACTTAAAGAGGCAGATCAATACTCTCCATTAAATGAAGCATCTCTTCTATATCCTTGCTGTCAGGGTGACCCTTAGCTCCCTCAGCCTCTGCAAGCCAGGCAGGGGGAGGTGACATATTGCGTGCCTGCTCTATAACATCCTGTGGAACCTCACCAAGGCAATGGAACATTCCAACTATACGTCCCTTTTTCCCAAGCTCTTCTGCCTTTTTCATTGCCTTTTTGGCTTCCTCAGAATCAGTCTTCGCGCCATGTGTGGCAAACAAAAATACCTCATGGTCCTCTTGTATTTTCTTTAAATATGCCTGGGTGTCAGGGTCCGGCTCACCATTTTTTACCCAGAAACCGATTGCTACAAAAGTATAATCATTGGGATCAGGTGCTTCTGTAACCGGGTAGATTTCTTTTTCACCAGGCAGAAAATCATAAAGAGCTTTTGCGAGTTTTTCGGTGTTGCCTGTTTTTGAAGAATAGACCACCAAATTTTTCATCTTGATTACCTCCTTTTTACTGTTTCCTCATGGGTAGTTGACCGTTTGAATTATGATTCTGGGTGCTACCAGCAGGAGGAACTAATGATAATAATTTCTTATCCTTTTTAATTTACAGTAAGTATGAATAGGTGGTTTGCAAGGAGTAAAAATATTTCGCCTATCCCCAAATCTAGAGTGATGCCACCCCTTCCCATTTGGAAAAAAAGATTTAGTTTTATTACAAGAGAAAGATTTTTTGGCATAGGAATATAATTCCGGGAGGCAATCATGTTAACAAAAGACCAGATAGTTGAAGAGATAAAAAAAATCATTTCCAGTGGAAAAGATACTGAGGACGAGTTAACCTCTTTTCTTAAAAAGGATCTTGAGCAGGCCATTATAAAACTTGAAGATGCAAAATCCTCCATCAAATCACTTACTCTGGAAACACTTGACGACATTAAGGAAGGCGCTGTCATTAGCGAACAGAAGATAGGACATGCCCTTACCAAATTTGCTGGTTCGATATTAGATACTACCAGAGCCATAGCCAGTGATGCCCTTGAAGGGGCACAAATTTTAGCGGATAGGACCAGAAAGAAATTTGACGCCGCTATTGAAGCTGCTGGGGATATTGATAAGGTAGAAGATCAGGTAAAATCCGAAATGGAAAAGGCTTATCAGGATCTTGTTGAAAAAATCGATATGGAGAAGGCCAGGCTCTCACAGGTCGAGGGGGCAATAAAGGAATTTGCAGAAAAGAATGCCCGGAAGCTCAATAAGGATGTCATTGCCGAACTTGAAAAAAGTGCGGAAAAGGCAAGAACGGATATTGAAGAATTTGAGATAAAGGCCAGGGAACTTCTTGAAAAATTACTGCATCACAGTGACGAAAAGGTAAATCGCTGGCTTAAGAATCTGAAAAATAAATCTTGATTCGGAAAAAAATAGGAGGAGGACTTAATTTCATGGAAAGAAGAGAGACTCAACAGGATTTTATTAAAACATTTGAAAAATCAATACTGGTGGCTGCAGGTCTGCTGGTTGCGCTTGGTTTGATAGGCATCCTAGCTCCAAATCTAATATCTTTCAGTATTCTCGTGTTCATGGGATGCGTGATGATAGTAGGAGGCGTGTTCTTTGGCTATTACAGTTACCAGTACCATACCCGTTCATTCGTGGGCTGGCTCAAGCCACTTATCCTAATTACTGCTGGTGCCTTGATCCTGATACATCCGGGAGCCGGTGTAGCTGCCTTTACATTGGTAGTCACTCTTTATCTGTTTATGGACGCCTATGCCAGTTTTGGACTGGCTTACGTACGTCATCCAGAACCAGGTTGGGGGTGGCTCTTTATCAACGGGCTGCTTTCGGTCACCTTGGCCATGCTGCTTCTTGTGGGGTGGCCAGCAACTTCTGCCATATTTCTTGGAATATATATAGGGATAAGTCTTCTGCTTGATGGTATTACCCTGCTAATGCTTGGCATGAAAATGAAAAAAGCTGAGGAAGAGATACTGGATAAGGCATAGTCATGGATATTGAGAACGTGAAAAACAACAAAGCCAGGACTGATAAATATTACTGGCAGATGGAAAGCATTGTTCTGTTTCTGGTAATGCTGCTTTCCGTTTTAGGCATAGGTATTACAGAGTTCAGGCCTCTTGACAGCTATCGGTACTGGGGAGTAATGACTCTGATTCTGGCAGCCACGGCCTTTGTTATAGGCTGGGTCAAGTCCATGCGTAATGGACTAGCTGTAAGGGATATACTGACCAAACAGATAGTTCACTGGGCAGCCACGATGGTTGCAGTGGGTGGTATATTCATCCTGTTAAATACCGGGCGTCTCAACTATGAAAATACCGGGCTGGTACTCCTTATAACCTTGGGGCTGTCCACATTTCTTGATGGATACCGGGTAAGCCTGGGGTTTGCTCTGGTGGGCGTAATGATGTTCCTGACAGGCATTATAGGTGGGTATGTAGAGCAGTACGTATGGATAATATTGATAATAATAGTATCAGTCTTTATCACTATTATTGTGATCCAGAAATCCACCAGGCCATCCGGCACATCTTCAAAAAATATATGAAACCTGGATTGAGCGATTGTCGAATTTGCTGCAGATCCGCGAAAGAGGCATTTCCATAATAGTCAGGCTATATGGAAATGCCTCGGCCAAAGGAGATGCAGTGAATACGGCAATCCAGGATGTTACAATATTTTTAACTGCTGCTGTTTGAACATATTCCAGAAGGGGGTAGGGGATGCGTTCATGGCAGATGCTTCTTCCGGCGTATATACAAACACATCAACCGGTATTCCAAATTCCAGAAGGTCCTGAAATTCGCGGCATCGTTCAGGAAATGGCAGGTCTGTTTCCTTTATTATGACGACATCAATATCAGACCACGGGCCTGCGTTGCCTGTGGCGCATGAGCCTGTTAACCAGGCATTGATGAGGTCGTGATGTTTGAGTTTTTTGCGCAGGAGCTCAATGAGCTCATCACGTGAAAAATCAATTACAGACGTGGCAGGCCGGGTTTTTACCAGTATTTCTTCTGAGTTCATGAGGTGATACGTTTTCTGATGATATCTATCACCGTTTCTGCTGACTTGAGTGCACGTTCTGCCTGCTCTTTTGAGATCAGCTCAAAGGGAGCGCCTGCCGGCAGGGCATCGGGATATCGGGCCGATATGTAATAGATATCAAGTTCTCTTGCGCACTTTTCCAGTTCACCATTTTCTCCAAGTGCCTTGATTATCTGAAAAAGAGAATGGGTTCTTATTGAGTCGTAGCCCTTTCCAAGGCAAAAGGCCTTGAGGGCCTTTTCTGCACACTGCTGGCATATAAAACAGACCTGCGAGAAAAATTCTCCTTTCATGGAGTGCCTGGCCCACTCCAGGTCATTTTCTGCCTGTCTGAACCAGTCAATATGACGTTTGTGAG
>JALWJV010000141.1:4023-5414 GCA_026996955.1 Deltaproteobacteria bacterium | reverse complement strand
CAATTGATTGATACATCAACTTACACAGACCAACAAATAAAACAACTTTTTAAAGACATAGAATTGCAGATAGGTCTGTTGATTATGAAACACATTTATAATGAACAAAAAATATTACAAGAACTTACAGAAATATTTGCAGGCATCAACGAGATTTTACAAAACGAACAAGGAGAACAATTTTTTGAAACAATAATTACCTATTTATTTTATTCAACCGAATTAGAAACCTCAAAAATCGTAGAAAAAATGAGAACAATATCACCAAAAGCCGGCGAAAAATTCGTTTCTACTGCAATGAAACTTCAATTAAAAGGTAAAATTGAAGGAATTGAAGCAGGCATCAAAAAAGTCCAGGAAAAATCCGCTTTATACCAGACCTTTATTGGAATCTATGCGGCTAACGGCGATTGGGACAAGGCAATTCATTATGCAGAGCTATACTACCAGTCTGTACCAGGCGCTAACACGTCTGTTGCCTCATATCTCACCCTTGCGCAGCTCTATGCAAAAAAGGGTGATCTGAAAAATGCTGAAAAACAGTGGGAAAAGGCAATTAAAGCAGCCCCTGACAACACAGATATCCTCATTCGCTATGCACAGTTTCTTGCTGGCAACAAGAAAATAGAGCAGGCTGAAAAATTCCTGAGAGAACGGCTCAACAAAAAGGACGATATAAAACTCCGCGTTGCCCTTGCAAAACTTCTTGCCGGGACCAGACGGGGAGATGAGGCACTTGAACTCCTTAAAGCAGGTTACTCTGATTCACTGGAAAAACCCCAACGCATAGCTTTGCTAGATGAAGAGGCAAGTATCAACCTTGGCCTCGGAAGGATGGACAAGGCCCTTAAAATCACAGAAGAGGTGCTTAAAGAAAACCCAAATGATCTCACAGCCTTAAACATTCAAGCAAAAATAGCGCTTTTGGAGAAGGATGGAGAGCAGGCAGTCAGCATCCTGCGAAGGCTTGTTGAAGAAGAACCTGATAATATCACATTCCAGATGCTTCTTGCCCAGGCACACGCCGTAAATGGCGAGTTCAAACTTGCTGAAGACCAGCTTCGAAGAACCATTAAGAAACACCCTGATAATCAAAATCTCTGGATTGCCCTGACAAAACTGAAACTTGCTCAGAAAGATCTTGCATCTGCATCAGGCGTGGTGTCTGAAGCCATGGGACACATTCCAAATTCAGCAGCACTATACAATCTTAATGGTATGTTGCAGTGGAAGGCAGGAGACATTAAGGGTGCGGAAAAAAATTTCAGAAAGGCCATGGAACTGCAACCTGAATGGCTCATACCTTACAGAAATCTGGCTAGTCTGAAACTTCAGGCAGGCGATCCTGCAGAGGCGGAAAAGACATTTAAGGAGGCGGCTAAACTATACCC
>JALWJV010000141.1:0-4013 GCA_026996955.1 Deltaproteobacteria bacterium | reverse complement strand
CAAATCCTCCTAGCATCACTATATGAACAGACGGGTAAGCCAGAAAAGGCCATTGAAATTTACGAAAATCTCATTAAAAAACATCCAGACTCAGCAATTCTTTTAAACAATCTGGCATTTCTCATTGCAGACTCTGCACCAGCCAGGATTGAAGAGGCACGCACTCTCATAAATAAGGCACTTAAAGGACTTAACAACCCGCCACCAACATTTCTGGACACATTGGCTTGGATAGAATACAGGTCAGGCAATTCTGAAAAGGCTATTGAACTCATCAACCAGGCCCTTGCCGCAGCCCCTGACAACCCTACCCTGCTGTATCACCAGGCAGTGCTGCTTAAGGAAAGCGGGAGGAACAGTGCTGCACTTGAGGCAATCAAAAAGGCGCTTGAACAACCTGTCCCGTTTCCTGAGAAGAATAAGGCCATTGAGTTAAGACAGCAGCTCCAAGAAATCGCTGCTTCCTGAGTGGTAACTGTTCATCGTATTTATTTATGAAGATTGGTAAATGGTCTTGGTTTTCCGTTCCGGTGAACAATTTCCTGTTTTTCTAAGGCTTACTCCGCCAAAATCGCGAAACTCGCTCGCACCTCGCTCGGACAGACACGATTTTATGGCTGCGCTTCACCAAGAAAAACTACGAAATTATTCAAGGTCACTCCAAAACAAAACCATTTACCACGCTGAATAGATATCTTTAGTGTGGCATTTCAAGCCTTGTATGCGTAGAGATTTACAATGTGATAAGATAAAAAATTATTTCGACCATCAAAAAACCCCTTGACCTACAGTACTCACCTCACATACAATAAAAATCATTCATTTACTGAATGAATAATATCTGACTTGAGTAATAAGAGATTTACTGCAAACCAGCGTACTAAGGATATACCATTGCAGTCTGCAATGCGGTGATTCTGATAGCAAGGGTGGTGCAGTAATACGGTAAACTCGATGGGTTAAATTGTACCCATTGGCTGCTCAAGTTGGATAAGTACAATCCCCTGTAGTTAATTGCACCGTTACGTTCATTTAAGATAGTTAGGGAGACATATGTCCCCGAAAGGGACGGAGTGTGCTTAAAATATGACACTTAATCCATCGGCAAATCCACCCTCCTGCTTTCCAGAGGACATGTTCCAACTGTTGCCCAACAGTCTGTCTGATGAAGAAAATGTTTGGTGGGTCGCAAAAACCAGGAGCCGCCAGGAAAAAGCACTTGCCTGGACTCTTTTTAATCAAAATATCCCATATTACCTACCCCTGATACACAGACTGCAAAAAAGCAAAAAAAGAATGCGGGTTTCAGTTGTCCCGCTTTTCAGCGGATATCTCTTTTTCCGTGGCAACATCGCATCCCGCCTTGCAGTTTTAAGAACCAGGCGCGTGGCGCAAATCATTGAAGTACCAGGCCAGGCGAGACTGACTTCAGAACTTCAGATGATAAAACAGATGCTTGACAGAGAGAAGCAGGTTGAATTATGTGATTTTCTCACTGCTGGCCAGCAAGTTACCATAACCCACGGCCCCCTGTCCGGGCTCTCCGGTTCCGTCATAAAACAAAAAAACAGGTTCTACCTGCAACTTGCTGTGGAGTGCATTGGACAGGGAGTCAGGGTGGAAGTTCCAATGGAATATGTGAAACCTGAGGACAGTTCACCTGTACTAATGGCGGCATGATAAACCTGGAAAAATCATCTTTTTTCCTTCCCACCAGGGAATTCAGGAAGTTGTCCATTCTGCTAACAATTTATCATGCTCCCATGATAAGCCAGCAGGCCATGGCAATGCAATCCAACCTCAGCAGCGGAATGGTAAACCGGTATGTTCATGAACTTGAAGAGGCAAAACTCATAAAGATCGAAAATCGTAACAGGAGAGACAAAAAGTACAGCCTGACACCAAAAGGACAGGACAAACTCTTCAGACTCCTGATGCTCTGTTCCGCTGAAATCGTTCAACTCTATGCACAGGCCAGGCAGGAACTGATAGAAAAATTTGCAAAGGTATTCAGACCTGAAGGATCTTGCAAAGTTGTTCTATTTGGAGGTTCCGAGACTGCCGCAATGGTTATCCAGGCCATACACAACTTTCCCGATGCGACTATTGCAGGCATCGTTGACAATGATCCTGCCAAATGGGGAAAAATTCTTGAGGGTATAAGAATAACGCCTCCAGAAAGCATTTCGGACATCAGGCCTGACTTCATCATCATTGCCTCATTTGCCAGACAAGACGAAATATTCGAGTCTATCAAGCACCTGTCAGAACAGCAGATCAATATTATCAAGCTCTCCACCATCTAAATTGTCACTATCCATCTCTATAAACTCTACTCCTATTGGCTTTGATCACCCAACCTATATCGTAGCTGAAATAGGAATTAATCATAACGGCAGTAAAGATACTGCCATGAAACTTATTGAATCTGCGGCGAATTGCGGGGTAAATGCTGTCAAATTCCAGAAACGCCATCTTCCGAGCCTCTACCCTCAGGACGTGCTCGTACATCCCGAACATTACGAGCAAAATTTTCAGTACATGATCCCCCTTTTAAAAAAGGTAGAGCTTTCCAGGCAAGATATGACAGAATTAAGGGAATATACACGGAACCTTGGTATGGATTTTATCTGCACCCCTTTTGATCTGGAAAGTGCTAAGTTCCTTAAAAGACTGGACATAGATGCCTTTAAAATAGCATCCGCTGATCTAACCAACATCCCACTGATAGAACTGGTTGCATCTTTTGACAAGCCCATGATTGTATCCACTGGTATGTCAACATGGGATGAAATTGATTACACGGCATGCCTCCTTTCGGACCTGAATGCAGAATTTGCCCTCCTTCACTGCCGGAGTGTTTATCCGGTGTGGCCTAGAGAAGTAAACCTGCGGATGATTAACCAGCTAAAAAGATACAATGTGCCAGTGGGATATTCCGGACATGAGCTTGGAATTACCGTCTCACTTGTTGCTGCTTCAATGGGGGCCTGCATAATTGAAAAACACCTTACCCTTGACAAAAACCTTGAGGGCCCGGATCACAAGGTAAGCCTTGAACCCTACGAATTCAAAAGGCTTGTGAGGGACATACGCATAGCAGACCAGGCTATTGGGAAAAATAAACGGTTTATGCTCAGGGGTGAGGTACTAAACAGGGAACTTTTTGCAAAAAGCCTTGTGGCAGCCTGTAACATAAAAAAGGGAGAGAAAATAACCAGGGATAAAATAACTGTACGTGGTCCAGGTAAAGGACTCACTCCCCTGTATCTGGACAAGCTGGCAGGCAGAAAGGCATTGAGAAATATACATACCGGAGATTTCTTCACAGAAGAAGACATCGGTTCAGCCAGCCTGAAAAAAAAGACCTTCAAGTTTCAGAGCCAATGGGGACTCATTGCAAGATTCAGTGACTATGAATCAATGTTGCAGTACAGTCCCAAAATTATGGAATTTCACCTGGCAGAAAAAGATTTTCAGATCCCATTTTCCGTAAAAAAACCGCTGGACATGGGGCTAGTTGTCCATACCCCTGAATACATGGGTGAAAGACTGCTGGACCTCTGTTCAGACCATGAGGATATACGGCAGGCATCGGTGGAGCTTGCTGTCAGGTCAATAAGGCTTGCCCATGAAATATCTCACTTTTTCAAGGGCAGGCCAAAGGTGATAGTACATCCCGGAGCCATGAGCATAAACCAAAAACTTGACTCCACCCGACTTGCTGCAAACCTTTCAAGGTCAGTAACCGACATCAGAAGATTGACAGCAGACTTTGATATAGAACTCCTCCTTGAAAACCTCCCCCCCTACCCCTGGTACTTTGGTGGACAGTGGAAGGGAAACTACTTCATGGATGCTGAAGAGATTGCGTCTTTCTGCAAGGAACACGGCATCAGGATCTGCTACGACCTCTCACACTCCGCCCTATACTGCAATGCCAAGGGAAAGGATCTTGCAGATGAAATAAAGACACTCCTCCCCTTCACCAGTCACCTGCACCTGGCAGATGG
>JALWJV010000140.1 GCA_026996955.1 Deltaproteobacteria bacterium | reverse complement strand
GGGTAGTGCTTCACATGGTTCGGGAAATCCCTGCTGAAAACTGTCTTAACTGCCACAGGGAGCCGGACTGGAAGAAAAAGGGCGCATCCTACAACCACCGTACCGATGTTCATCTGAGGGCAGGCCTTCGCTGCGTTGACTGTCATGTTACAGGGCGCAAGGCGTCAGACCCCCGTATCCGCGGAAGGGAGATGCACCAGATTGGAAAGGGTGATGATCCTACCGGACTCGTGAGGGATGACCTTGATGACACCATGCGGACCTGCGAGGACTGTCATGTGAGGGGCGAACTCAGAACAAAAGTTGCAGCCCATCGCGGGCTTCCCCCTATCCATTTTGAGAAGATTGCCTGCCTTACATGCCATGTGCCGCAAAGACAGGTCAAGGCCGCCCTCATGCAGGACAGCACCATGTTCAATTCCGTGCCCCGTATTTCCGTGGCTGGGAAACGCATCTGGACATTCTATGGCCCTGATATGCATCCCTGGAACCTTTACGGCGAGGCAAGCACATTCACCGTTGAAAAACAGCCGCTTTTCCTCTTTGATCCTGTGAGGGCATGGTACAAGGGCAAAATTTACCCCATGAACCGCATAGACAGTATCTGGATTGCAATCATGGATAAAGAGGGGAATATCACTGGTCAGCCCTATATGAAAGACCTTTACAAGATGTGGGCTGCCCACGTGAAGGACCCCCAGGGTAAGTGGCCCGCGCTTGCGGCAGTGGTGGATGACAACCATGACGGCGCGCCGGAGGCAAACCGGCCCGAGGAAATAAGGGCCCTGCTCGGGGCTGTAACGGCATATCTTGAAAAGGCAGGCGAGCCCCTGGATGATCGCCAGGTAGCGCTGGTATCAGGCCCTGAGTACACCGTTGATGGAAACCAGTGGTATGATCTTAAATTTCAGCCCGAACCCTGGCAGTACACTCCATACTCGTCTGTTTTCAAGCTGAGCCACGATATAATGCCTGCAGACAGCGCGCTTGGCGCCGGGGGATGTACTGACTGCCACAGCACCGGCTCCCGTCTCTGGACCAGGAAGGTGATGCTAAAGCCCTTTGAAGGCAGCGTAGCCAGGCCTGTATGGCAGTCCAATGCCGCTCTTTTGGGCGTTTCAGATGCGGCTGTAAGCATGGGGGCAGTAAGGCATGAAATTCTTGAGCCCCTGCTCTTTTACGGCATTCTGGTGGTCTTTACCGTGCTTGTAATGGTACTGCTTGCGGCAGGCCTGGAGTGTGTGCCGGGCTGCGGCGCACAGCTTACAACAGACCCGGCCATGCGTCTTATGATCGCCATTCTCTGTACCGCGCTGCTTGGGCCGGGGATTATTCTGACAGGTGAAAATATCCTGAGTTCTCATGCCGTCGGCATGCTCGGCCTGTTCCACAGGGGAGTTGCCATTGCACTCGTCCTGGCTCTTGCATGGGCCTGTCTTGCTGACAGTGTGAGGAAGACAGGCATTTTCTGGGCGGGATGCGCCGGAATCTGCTTCATGGCCCTGACCGGCGGGATACTGCTCTTCAGTGATTCAATCAACCTGCGGCAGATCGTATTCACCCTGCACGACATTGGCGCTCTCTTACTTTCCGCCATGGCGTTCAGTGTCATAATGTTCCGTATTTTCCGAATCTGCAGGAATAAAGCAGGGGCTTGCTGCAAGGGATCCGGAGAGTGAAAAATTGTTAATCAAAAACCAGTAAAGGAGAAGTCATGAAACAGACAGGAACCATAACGAAGTTTTTCATTGTTGCCCTGCTGTTGGTTTGTGCAGGAATGGCTCAGGCCGCTCCCCCGCAACTTGTGGACCTTGGTAACGGTATATACAGGGATACGAAAACAGGTCTCATGTGGCAGGTTAAAAGGAGCCACAGATTATCATCTATTGAAGAGGTGAACAGTTATCTTAAACACCTGAAGCTTGGCGGTTATTCCGACTGGCGGCTGCCCACCTGGAAAGAAAGGTGGGAACTGTTGCATGTCTTCCTCTTTGACAGAAACGGAAACTGTGACCTTAAAAGTCTTGGCTCGTCCTACTGGACTGCCGGAACAGAAAAGGGAACCCGCCCGATACGTCTGGAAATAGACTGCTACTGCAGGGACGATCCAGTCACTTCCTATACATCAGGTGGATATGTAAGGGCAGTACGCGACGATAGAAAAGCGTCGCATAATTAATGAGGTGCATTGATGTCTGACATGATCTGTTACTGCTTTTCATATACCGAGCAGGATATTGTTGATGATGTACTTGAAAATAACGGCCGCTCCACCATTATGGAACGCATTGCAAATGAAAAGAAGGCGGGGAAATGCCGCTGCAGGGAGACAAATCCCCGTGGCCGGTGATGCATGGCAGATGTCCGCCGGGTAGTGGACAAAGCGGTCGCTTCCCTGGGATTATGATCCTGACGTGAAATGGAGTTTAATTACTTGACTGCAATATCTTCAGGGTCAAGGGGATGGTTGTTGCCAACCTTTGCCATGGCTGCATCAAATTTGGCCCTGCTGCCGCGGGTTGCTCGATGCTCGAGATATGCCTGGGTTTTCAGTGCAGCCATCTTTTCTGCCAGGGCGGTAGCAATCAGTTGGTTAACAGATATGCCTTCTTCCTTTGCAATTTCTTTTGCTTCCTTGTGGAGGGATTTGGGTAATCTTAAGCTGACAGTACTCATATAAATCCTCTGATATTCAAAAATTCCCACGGGGTTAATGCTTGTATGCCAAACCTGGAGATACCAATGAAATCTTTTTTGTTGAAAGTGATAATGAACTGGCTGTTTGATTTTACTGCCAGTTCCAAAACAAAGTCATCTTTTGGATCATTAAGGAAAGGACGCCACAGGTAGTCGATGTCATGTTTGTTTGCTGCAAGACACAGGTAATCAAGAATGTGCGACAAGTCATTTTCGTTAAGATTGGTCTGTGACAAACGCCTGGTGGCGACGGACTCATATTCCAGTATCAGGGGGACGGAAATATTTATTTCAAAATGTTTTTTCCCCACCAGAGAAAAGAGATAAAATGATGCCCCGGTATTGTTGGTAATGGCAGAGATAAAGACATTTGTATCAATAACAATTTGAATGGACGTCCCAGCAATCATGTAATATTGTATGTGATATGATATGTGGTGTCAATATACATTTATGTGAAACAGATTGAAAGGACAGGTAAACAATGAATAATTTGAAACATTCCATGAACAGTCTGAACGTGCTTTTACTTGTACTGCTTGCATGTTTTGCTGCTACTGTGATGCCAGGTCGAATTGCAAGTGCTGCAAACACTGCCCCTTCCTCGGTTATCGCCTACTACTTTCATGGCAACTACCGTTGCACTACCTGTACCACCCTTGAGCGTCTCTCACGCAAGGCAATTAATGAAAAATTTTCCAGAGAGCTTGAATCAGGTACGCTTGCATTCAAAAGTGTCAATGTTGATGAGCCTGAAAACCGGCATTTCATAGAAGATTTTGGTCTTTACACAAAATCCCTGGTGCTTGTGGAGATGCAGGGTGACAAGGTTATAACGTATAAAAATCTAAAGGCCATCTGGACCCTCTGGAGGGATGAGCCTGCATTTGAAAAATACGTACAGAAAGAGGTTGCCGCCTTTCTGAAAGAGGCGAATGTCCAAAAGGGCAGCAAATGAACCCCGAATCCCTTCCCCTCATAAGTGCGCTCTGGCTGGGTATTCTTACGTCAATAAGTCCGTGCCCCCTTGCGTCAAACATAGCTGCCATGTGTTACATCACCGGCGGAACCGGCAGGCTTGAGGGAGGCAAGGCGTCCCGCATGGGTATTTATTACACCCTTGGGCGGATGATAGCCTATACCATGGTGGCAGGCGTGGTGGTAAAGGGGCTGCTTACAGTGCCTGTGGTGGCCCAGTTCCTTCAGAAGAACATGAACATGATGCTTGGGCCCGTGCTACTCTGTGCAGGTCTTGTAATGCTGGACGTGTTGTCTCTTAATTTCAGAGGCGTTGATGCGGGAAACGGCCTTGTTGAGAGGCTCAAGGCAATGGGGCCTTTTGCGGGTTCGCTGCTTCTTGGCGTGGTGCTTGCCTTCTCATTCTGCCCGGTTTCCGCAGCGCTCTTTTTCGGGAGCCTAATTCCCTTGGCCGTGGCCCAGAAGTCCCCTGTGCTTTTTCCCTTGATGTACGGGGCCGGAACTGCCGCGCCCGTTGTGGCTGCTGCCGTGGCCCTTGCCTTTGGAGTGGATATAACAGGGCGTTTTTTCCAGGCTGGCAGGCGATTTGGAGGCTTTGCCAAGAGAGCTACAGGTTTCGTGTTTGTGATTGTTGGAAGTTATTACATCTATGAGTTCATACTCTCAGGCATGATTGCCTGAAGACATGGAAAAACGTAATTTTTTTTTAATAATTCCGTGCAAAATCGTCTATATCTGAAAGAAGGTACGAAAACATAAAAAGGAGGAATTAAAAAATGAAAATTGAAGTTCTTGGTCCAGGTTGTCCACGTTGTCAGTCCCTTGAGGCAAACGTGAAAGAGGCACTCAGCCAGCTTGGCATGGAGGCCGAGGTGGAGAAGGTTACCGAAATGGGTCAGATTGTAGCCAAGGGAGTGATGTCCACCCCAGGTGTTGTTATTGACGGAAAGGTTGTAAGTGCTGGAAAGATGCTCTCCGTGGATGAAGTAAAGGCTATTCTTGAAAAACAGTAAAAAGGCGCATTCGCATAACTGCCCTTTTGAAAGGCTGCTCATGAAACCTCGTGTTTTGTTAACCGGAATAACCCGGAGCGCTGTTTTGGTGGTACTGCTGCTTGCATTTGCGGCGTCTGCGGCATTGGCCATTGATGCATCTCTTGTTCCCCAAAACAAGCGCTCTGTTTTGGGCCTTTACCTCACCGCCAGGGAAGCCTTTGAACTGGTAAAACAGAAGAAAAATGGTGTTTTCCTTGTTGATGTGCGTGACCCGGGAGAGGTGTTTACAACAGGTATGCCTGAAATGGCTGATGCCAATATTCCATTCAGATACATCAACTTCCATAAATGGAATAACAAGAAAAGTACTTTTGCCATGGACGATAATCCTGATTTTGTTACTGCCATGGATAAATATCTTTCCGAAAAGCATCTTACCAGGACGGATCCGGTAATTATTCTATGCAGCTCGGGCAGGCGTGCTCCAAAGGCCGTCAATGCGCTGGCCTCGGCTGGATACAGCAGGGTCTATGCCGTAATTGACGGTTATGAAGCATGGCAAAAGCATAAACTTCCGTGGAGCCGGAAACTGGACAGGGAGAAGATTTATGTCTTTGATGCAAAGGTCAAATAGCAGAAGCGTTCCAGTCGCTCTGCTTTGCCTCTCCGCGCTTTTTCTGCTTGTCACTGTCCCTGTACGGGCTGAAGAGCCAGGAGGGGCACTGACTCTTGACGCTGCAATCAGGACAGGTCTCAAGGAGAGCCCGCTTATAGGCTCTGGCAGTTTTAATGTGGATGCATCTGTCCAGGGACGAAGGGCCGCCCTTGGGCAGCTTCTTCACCAGGTCAATTCCTATGCTGGGTACAGGCGCCAGAGTGATCCATCTGCGGTGGTCCCGATAAAGCAGTTTGGAGGCAAACCGCCTGTTTTCAGCAGGGACCAGTATTCCTACGGCCTGTTTATGAAAATTCCACTGTTTGAAGGTGGGCGGAACTGGAGCAGGCTTGCAGCAGCCGAGATCTCCGAGGCCATTTCAAAAGAGGCCTTGCATGTTACCCGGCAGGAGCTGGTTGCCAGCATTACCAACCTCTTTAACCGTATTCTCTACCTTGAGAAACTGACAGAAAGCCAGCAGAAGACCCTGGATGCGCTCAAAAAGGCAGAGGCTGATGCCAGGGTGAGGTTAAATGTCGGAAGGATCGCGCCTGTGGAGCTTATGCGTATCCAGACACAGGTGGCAAGCCAGGAGCAGGCCCTTGTAACCGCCCGGGAAGAGACGGTGCGAACCCGCCAGCTCCTTGCACAGGTTATGGGCAGGGAACCGTCCTGGCTTCCTGAAGTGGAAGGCAGTCTTGTTGAACCGTCTGAAGACAGCCTGGAAATCAAATTCAGCCCGGATACCGCCCTGCGACCTGATATCAGGAAGGCAATGCAGGAGGTGAAACTTGCGGAGACAGCGGTCAGGGAGGCCATTGGGTATCACCTTCCCAGTGTTGATCTTGTAGGTGATTACGGCAGGCGGGCCGGAAGCGGCTTTGATGGTGATGAAGAGGTATGGCAGGGTGGTGTTGAGGTCTCTTTTAATATCTTCAGCGGCGGTACTGTTGAGGCCCAGGTCAGGCAGGCAAGGGCAAAGCTCCTTGCGGCAAAAGAGCGGCTGCGCCACGCGCGGTTAAATGCCCTTGCACAGATTGATAATGCGATTTCCGACTTGAGGGAGACTGAAAACAGGTACTGTGTCGCCATGACCAGCCTTGCAACTGCAAAAGAGACGTGGCGCATAGAAGAACTGAAATACCGGACAGGCGCAGGAACAGTTACCGACAGCCTGCTTGCACAGTCAGCATGGTTCCAGGCAGAGGCAGATACCCTTGGGGCGCTCTATCAGTACCATGCCGCCAGGGTGGGCTATCTACTCGCCCTTGGTGTGATAGATGCGGATTATCAGGAATGATATGGCTCATCAGAAGTTCATTTTCCGGCTTTTCCGCAAGAAGCCGGACATTTTCAGACAGCGCCTACGGCGCAGATGCAAGCCATATAAATGTATGTGTGTCAAGCAGATATCTCACGGCTTCAGGATTTGCCCGGCGAGAAGTCGTTTACGATTTCTTCAGGCAGGGGGCGCATAAGTCGCCATGTATTTTGATTTTATCTTTGTAAATGCCAAGCCTGCGAGGTTTGCCGGAGTTTTTTACCGGGACCAGTTTCACAAGAGGTTTTCCAGACCTGGTGATGATTATTTCTTCCCCGGCAAGTGCTGCGGGAATAAGGCGTGAGAGATGTGTTTTGGCTTCGTGTATTCCGATACGCATGAGAGCACCTTTTCTGGTTAGTTTACAATAAACTAATTAGAAGGAGTGCCTGTGGCAATCGGATAGAGAACTGAATGAACAAAAAAACTGTCATTGAATTTATCCTGACGGAATGGCTGCTAACTTCCGCTGCGGTTTTATGTGTGCTGACCAGCTTGTGGAGAAGGAAGTCTCCTGTCTGGTCAATGGACGAAGCCCAGGTCCTGGTGGTGCTCTTTGCCCTGTTTGTGGCTGTAAAAGGCGTTGAAATAAGCGGTGCGCTTTCATGGATAGCCCGCAGGGTGGAAGGAGGAAACAGGTTGTCTCTGAAGCTTGTCCTCACCACCTTTGTCCTCTCCATGCTGGTTACAAATGACGCGGCACTGGTTGTCATGGTACCCCTGACCCTTGCGCTTAGAATTGACCATAAGGATATGCTGGTAATCCTGGAGGCCCTTGCTGCCAATGCGGGTTCAGCGCTTACTCCGTTTGGAAATCCGCAGAATCTTTTTATCTACTGGCATTACGGGCTTTCTCCATCTGAATTTATGCTGGCGATAATGCCATTTGTAATTTTTTTCCTGCTGCTGCTCGGGTTTTCAGCCATGCTTTTCAGGGCCAGACCTGCTTTCAGTGCAGGGCCGGTGCCTGAAGTCTGCGTGGATATATCTGCTGCGTTTTTTTATATATTAATGCTCCTCTTTGTCATTCTTACCGTGCTGCGCGTCATGCCTGTATGGGCAAATATCGTGGTTGTCGCGTATGTTTATCTGTTTGATGAAAGGACGCTTCGCGTTGATTATGCACTTCTTTTAAGTTTTTTCTTTTTTTTCGGGATTGCCGACAACCTGAGCGCCATCTTTGCAACGAACATGGAGCACCCAATGAATGTCTTCCTGATTTCCGCTGCAGCAAGCCAGGTTATCAGTAACGTCCCTGCCGCTGTGGTAATGGCAGAGTTTACTGCCAACTGGAAGGCGCTTCTGTGGGGCACCAGCGTAGGAGGTTTCGGAAGTCTGGTGGGTTCTCTGGCCAACCTTATAGCCTACAGGTTTTACATAAATTCAGAGAAGACAGGCGGCAGCATGGCATTTACCATGAAGTTTCTTTTATTTGGTTATTTTGCTTTTGGCGCAGGAGTTGTTTTGAACTACCTGATAAGCAGATAAAGGAGAACTGGTACTGACTTGTCGGGAAATTATAAAAGGGATAGCAAAAATCATGAAATTTAACATGGATGGCTTTGTGCAGAAACGGCTTGTAATTGCGGTAATTATCCTGGTCCTCCTCATTGCAGGCGGGATAATGGTTGTAAAAAAGAAAAAGGCCGAGCTTGCCTCGGTGCCGCCGCCTGAAAAGGCGCTTACGCCTGTGGAGACAGTCAGTGCAAGGTGGGGTGAGTTTGCTGCCCATGCCGATTTTCTTGGCACCATAAAACCCAAAATTTCTGCTGAAATTGCCCCTCGCATTACGGCCCGAATTATTGAAGTCCGTGTGAGAGAGGGACGGATTGTAAAAAAGGGAGAGGTGCTGGCAAGGCTTGATGACAGGGAGCAGAGATATGCAGTCTCATCCCTTGAGGCCAGGCTTTCTGCTGCCCGCACTGCCCTTTCCACCCGCGAGGCAATTTATAACCGTGACAGGAAACTCTTTGAGGCAAAGGCAATAAGCCGGGAGGCCCTTGATCTTTCCACCACAACCCGCGACGCTGCAAGGGCAGAGGTAATAACACTTGAGAAGCAGCTTGATTCGGCCCGCACCGCCCTCTCATACACCATCCTCAGGGCGCTTTTTGACGGCTGCATTACAGCGCGGCTCATGGAACCTGGAGACATGGGCCTTCCGGGAAAGCCCGTTGTGGCAATGGAGGCCCCTGATGCAGGGTATTACGTGGAGGTAAAGGTGCCCCAGCGTCAGATACCTGCCCTGAAGCTAGGAGATGAGATAAGTATTTTCCCTGATGCTGGAAGGTTTCAGGATGCTTTCACTCCCTTGACCCATGATGCCCCATCTTCATCCATGCACGCTGTTATAAGCAGGATACACCCTGCGGTTCGTACCGGAACCCTTGGTGTTATTGAAGCCGATGTGGATAAGCGCCCCTTTGGCCTTCCATCAGGCTCTGCAGTAAATGTCAGGATCACCACCGGCAGATACCAGGGGCTGGGCATTCCGCTCCGTGCGCTGCTTGAAAACGTCAATGGGGCTGCCATATTTACCGTTAATGACGGCGCTGTCCATGTGATTCCTGTAAGTGTCCTCTACAGGGGTGCGGATATGGCAGTGGTCACACCGGTTAATGGCCGGGTCGGCATGTCAGAAATAACTGTGATTACCGCACAGGAGAGCGCGCTTTTAAGGCTCCATGAGGGCCAGAAGGTGCGGGTTTCCAGGGCTCCATCATTTGAGCCTGCGTTATCCGGTACGGAAACACCCGGAGGGCAGTCATGAAGGGGAAAACCGGCACCTTTATTGAGTATTACCTTGCAAATCCTCACCTGGTTACAGCAGTTATTCTGCTAGCTGTTGCATTCGGGGTGATCGGGTTCAAGACAATGCCCCTGAACCTCTTTCCCGATGCCAATTACCCCGTGATATCGGTGATTATCCCCTGGCCCGGGGCATCTGCCGGAGATGTTGAGGACAAGGTAACCCGCATTGTAGAAAAAGAGCTTTCCACAGTTGACCTTGTGAGAAAGGTGAAATCAGTAAGCCAGGACGAGATGGCTGCTGTAAGCGTGGAGTTTGAATATGCCAAGGGGCTTGATGCAGCCGCCACAGATGTGGCAAACGCGCTTAAACGCATAGAGTCAAGGCTTCCGCCTGATATCAGGCCCCCTGAGATCTTCAGGGTAAGTGATGCCACAACGCCTGTCTTTACTTTGGCCGTCTCGCCTGTTGCCGGCGCACCCATTGATCTTGCCAAGGTGCGTCAACTTGCCGACAACGAACTTCGCGAGGCATTCCTGCGCATCCCTGAGGTGGCAGATGTGGAGGTCTTTGGGGGCTATTTTTCTGAGGTGGAGATTGTTGTTGACCCTGTACGGCTCCATGAACATAATCTTTCGCTCTCCCAGGTGCTTATGGCAATAAGGGCACAGAACCTCAATATCCCCGACGGCCTTGTCATAAGGGAAAAGGGACAGCTCCTTGTAAAGACCGCAGGAGAAAAGCTTGAAAAGGGCAGGCTTCTTGCTCTGGTGGTGGGGCATGAGGCCGGAGGCGATGTTCACCTTGGCGATGTGGCAGCCGTGCGGACTTCTTTCAAAGAGCGTCAGGCTCTTTACAGGGGTAATGGAGCGCCTGCGGTTGGCATAAACATCCTCCGGCCAGAAAATGGCCATGTAACCACCACAATAAAGGCCCTTGAAGCCGCGCTCCCCGGCATAAAGGCGGCATTTCCCTATCTGGATATCCAGGTTGCCGACACCCAGAAACATATCATTGATACAAGCATTGATAATATGATTGAGGCATTGAGGGATGCCATCATCATGACAGTGGGAATGATCTTTCTAATGCTTGCAAACGTGAGGATGTCCCTTCTTGCGGCAATATCCATCCCCTTTACCTACTTTCTCACCTTTGCCTTTATGTCCCTCATAGGTTAT
This sequence comes from Deltaproteobacteria bacterium, assembly GCA_026996955.1. Taxonomy (GTDB): domain Bacteria; phylum Desulfobacterota; class Dissulfuribacteria; order Dissulfuribacterales; family QOAL01; genus S144-17. Next base: position 9,565 of record JALWJV010000140.1, on the reverse strand, counting down.
GAGCTTAATATCGTAACCCTTACCGCAGTGATCGTGGCTGTTGGCCTCCTGCTTGACGATGCCATTGTGGTGATTGAAAACATAGAACGCCACTACCATGACCTTGGAAAGAATATTCACAGGGCAGTTGTTGACGGGCTGAATGAAATCCTCCTTGCGGACTGGTCAGGTACATATACCACAGTGATTGTGCTTGTGCCCATCATGTTTGTCGGCGGTTATGTGCAGAAGATACTGAGGCCCTTTACGGTTGTGCTGGCGCTTGCCCTGCTTGCAAGCTACGTTATCTCTGTGACGGTCATTCCCCTCCTTGCCCCCTACATCATGAAACGTACCTCAAGGAAAAACCGCCTTGAACAGACGGTGGCCCTGTTTGATCACCATGTGCTGGACCCCATAAAGAATTTTTTCGCCAGCCTGATCCATTTTGCGCTTTCACACAAGCTGCTCTTTATCATGCCGGGGATAGCCCTGCTCGTTGTGAGCATGCGGCTGGTAATGCCCCTTGCCGGCAGGGACCTGATGCCCCCAATGGATACCGGCATTGTAAAGATAAGTTTTGAGACCGAAGCCGATACCTCTCTTTCCGAAACTGAAAGGATAGCGGAACAGATTGAGTCAGTGCTTGAAAAAAAGGAGGGCATTGAGCTTATTTCCACCACCGTGGGCTCAGAACCCGGGGTTGTAAGTTTTGGAACAGGCATGATACCCCAGCAGGGGTTAATTACAGCCCATTTTGTTGACCGTTTTCACAGAAAAAAGACTATATGGCAGATTGAGAATGAGATAAGAAAGGAGTGCGCATCTGTTCCGGGTGTAAGGAGCCTTGACGTGTTTGATTTCGGCGCAACCCCGCTCTCATCCATTGCAGCCTCAGTTGACATAATGATCACAGGCCCTGATCCCGTTGTGCTTGACAGGCTTGCGGATGATGTTGCCGCACGCCTAATGAATGTGCGTGGCCTTACCACTGTAAGCCGGTCGTGGTACCTGGACAGGCAGGAGGCGCTTCTTGATGTGGATGTTGAAAAGGCCGCAAGGTACGGGCTTGACCCCGTAAGTATAAGCCGGGAACTTACGGCATCCCTGAAGGGCACGCCTGCTTCCGTGCTACGGGTTCCAGGGGAGGACGGCTATCTCATACGAGTACGTTATCCACTAAATGCCAGGAACAGCCTGAAAAAACTTGGGGAGATATACATTGCCTCACAGATTGGGCCTGTACCGCTGAGGGAGCTTGTGTCATTACGGATGACTCAGACCCGCACGAAGTTTACACGCCAGAATCTGGAGTCATCGGTTGATGTCTATGGCTACCGCGCCACGGCTGCCATTACCCACCTTCAGGAACGGATTGAAAAGGCCCTTTCGGGGCTATCGCTTCCTCCAGGCTATAAACTCTCCCAAGAGGGTGAGATCAAGAACATGGCAGAGGCAGGAAAGAGGCTTGCTAAGGCCCTGGGGCTTGCGGTGATACTGCTCTTCTTCTCACTTGCCCCAACCTTCAGGTCATGGATAAACCCGGTGACCATAATGACCGCCATTCCACTTTCCATGATAGGGGCTGCCTGGGGGCTTGTGATTGTGGGGCGCCATGCCTGCATGCCTGCAAACATGGGCATGATTCTCCTTGCCGGAATTGTGGTAAACAACTCTATCCTGCTCATTGACTTTATCGAAAAGGCAAGGGCAAAGGGGGTGGAGCTCAGGGAGGCAATAGAGCAGGCCGTACGTGTCAGGACCCGCCCTATACTCATGACCGCATCGGGAACCATTGTGGGCATGCTCCCCATTGCTGCCCAGCGCGCCCTGGGGCTTGAGCGCCTCTCACCCCTTGCGGTTGTGGCAATCGGAGGGCTTATTGTGGCAACATTCCTCACGCTTATCTATGTGCCGATCTTCTATGATCTTTTTGACGGGATGAGACAGAGGGTTAAGGTGTGGTTGGCACACCGTAGGGGTGAAGCAAGTGTTCAAGATGTGAGGTCCTCATGATTTGTCATGTACTTAAGGCGCTTTATGCTTGCTCCTACGGAAAGCGGCCACCCATTCCGAACCAATCAGGCCACGGCAATATGGGCGCTTGTTTTGGGAATCGTTTTGAGCGTGGTGAAATCCGTTCACGCACTGCCAATGAGGTCTTCAAGGATCTTGATGACCGTTTAGCAGGATACCAAAGATATAACCCCCAACAAAAAAAACAGGCGGATTCAAAAAAAGAAATATTGGCGGATGGCCGCCAAGCCAGACACCCGTTGTATAGCCCAACATGGAAAATAAAATGGCATAAAATATTCCACGCCAGTGCTTTGATTTTTTGGACAAATGTCTTATTAAACCCAACAATGCCCCTGTGCCGGCATAAAAAACAAATCCTCCCGAGAAGGCAAACATTTCCTGCTCTTCCGGAAAAATTTCATATAATTCATTTCCTGTCATGGTGGAAAAAAATGGCAGGATAAAGAATTCGTGATGCAAACCAACCAGGAAGTCAGGTGGTTCGCCCGTTGTTCTTGTGTAGATAATCAGCGGGGTATCAATAGCTATGAAATAAGCAGTCGCAATGATACACCAAATAATAATTTGTTTTATTAAAATTCTCATTGTCGGGCAAGCACCTTTAACAAGTAACCAACCGCAACTCTCCGGAACGGAAAAACAAGACCATTTACGAACCATACCGTTAATACGCTGAACAGTTACGTTTTTCAAGCTATTAATGGCGGAATCTCTTAATAAGAAGCCCTTTCATTATTTTATAGTGCTTATCATTGCCTGTTAACAAAGGAAGACCATGTACAATAGCTGTGGCTCCAATAAGAGCATCGGCAAGTTGCATAGCGTGACTCAAGAAATGCTGCTCGACTGCAAACATGGCCTTTGCAGATATTTCTTCCGTAATATATAAAATTTCACAATTCCAGGCACGTAGAGCCTGGCGGAGACTGTTCAGTTCTTTTTTGTTTCTCATCCCTTGAACAAGTTCCATATATGTTACGACAGAAATTGTAAAGCTTTCGAGGTGTTCTATGGTCTTATATGCTTTTTCATTCCCACGCAAATACCAGATAAGGACATCTGTATCGACCAAGATCATTGGAAACGTCCTTTTCTTAAATTTCTTACATACTTCTCTACGTTTGAAGATAGGTCATGATCCTTCCATATACCAAATACTGGATTTTGGGTTGCTTTCCTTTTTTCATTTTCAAAAGGGATCAATTTGGCACATGGCTTTCCCCGGAAGGTAATAACGACCTCTTCACCTCTTTTAACGGTTTCAAGTAATTCTTTGGCATGGAATCTCAGATCCTTTGCTGTGGCTTTCATTATTTGCACCCTTATGTAGAACCAAGTTTATATTTCATACTATAAACTTAATTGGGGCGGGTGTCAAATGCATGGGGAGAGTTCTTTCACGATAACAATGTTGCCGTGCCTATCGTGGATCGTCTCATCCACCATTCACACATTTTTATGCTGGGAGGAGAAAGTTATCGGTTAAGCCAGAAGCAACAAGGGTGACTTTAGGATGCCGTAGGTGGGTCAATTTTATTGGCCGAAAGTGGGTCAAAATTATTGGCCATTTGCACCCGGTTACAGGCTGCGGGTGGGGTATTGGCGTGTTATCTATGAGGTTGAAGATGGTCGGCTAATCATTTTAGTGTTGAGAATTGCTCCGCGTGGAGGTGTGTACCGATGAGTGTACAGCTGATTGAGAAAAACGGCAGGCCTGAGTGGGCGGTTATCCCGTATGATGAATATCAGCGATTATTGGAAAATGCAGAAATGCTTCAAGATATTCAGGCCTTCGATGAGGCAAAGTTATCCATGGAAAGAGGAGAGGCGCTGATACCCGGTGAAGTGACCTTTGGCATTCTTGATGGCAAAAGCCCCATACGGGCATGGCGTGAGTATCGGGGGATGACGCAGCAACAGCTGGCAGAAAAGGCAGGGATCAGCAAGCCGTACTTGTCACAGTTGGAATCAGGGCAGCGGAACGGTACAACCGAGGTGCTAGGCGCGGTGGCCAGGGCGTTGGGAGTGTCATTGGAATACCTTGTGGAAGAGTAGATAAACTTGGTGAATGGCACTACTGGTATTATCCCCTCACCATAGCAACCGGGCCAGGCCGGAAAATCGCCTGGTCTGCCTTGCAACACATTTTTCAAGGGTTGCAGCAGTGCCAAAAATCACTATTTCCCGCCTTGCCCTGGTAATTGCAGTGTAAAGAAGCTCCCTTCCAAGAAGCGGGGAGTCCTCAGGAGGCAGTATAAATACCACCTTTTCAAACTCCGATCCCTGGCTGCTGTGTACCGTTATTGCCCAGGCAGGCTCAAATGCCGGGAGCCTCGAGGGAGAGAGGCTTCTAACCTGGCTGTCACCGCCCTGGAACAGCACCTTTATTGCCCCTGATTTGTCCGGCCAGCAGATGCCGGTATCTCCGTTGTAAAGCTCCAAGCTGTAGTCGTTTCGTTTTATGATTACAGGAAGCCCCTTGAAAAGCCCCTGAAATGTATGGTCCGGTGCTGCAAGATTCATTGATACGAGGCTGTTTACAGTCTCAACCCCAAGCCTTCCCCGCCGCGCCCCACAGAGTATCTTCATTCCTGAGAGCATATTCAGTGCGCTGTTTCCACCAGGTGCTGAACAGATATCCCTTGCATAACCTGAGGCCTCGTCATCCAGAAAGCCTGCGACTCCCTTTTCCCCAGGGCTTACAAGCCGTATACCGGGATAGTCTGACGCCTCAAGGATATTAAGTACAGGCCCTGGCTCCCCTGTCTTTACTGCCCTGGCAAGCTCATCTATTCCGCTTCCCTCCCTGAACCTGAAGTTATGGGTAAGCGTAACTATGCCGTCCCTGAGGGAGCACTGCGAAGGCGTGGCGGGGGCAGGGAGGGGCTTGCCCTGCCTGAGCGCTGTTGTGATATCCTGGCCTGCATTACGGGCAAGAGTTATGAAATTTTCTGAAAACGAGTACCTGTCCTGTCCTGCGCAGATATCACGAAGTACACTTCCTGCCTCAACAGAGGCAAGCTGGTCCCTGTCTCCCAGAAGCACCAGGCTTGCCCCGTCAGGAAGCGCATCCACAAGGTGCATCATCATGGGAAGGTCAACCATTGAGGCCTCGTCAACTATGATTACATCATGGGGCAGAGGGGATGCGGCGTTGAACCTGAAGGTCCCGGGAAGCCTTCCAGCCCCAAGGAGCCTGTGAATGGTCATTGCCTCAACCGGGATGGATTTTTTTATATCCTCCGGGATATCAAGCACGGAGAGCACGGCAGAAACGGACTCCCCAAGCCTTGTGGCCGCCTTGCCGGTAGGTGCCGATAGGGCTATTTTGAGAGGGGCGCCTGAAGCCCCGGTAATTACAGCCATAAGCGCGGCAACAGTGCGTGTCTTTCCCGTGCCGGGGCCGCCTGAGATAACAAGAAAGCGCGTGTGGAGGCTTGCGGCAACTGCAACCTTCTGCCAGTCAGGGCTTGGAGATGTCCCGCCTTTTTGGAATATGCTGTTCAAGACTGCCCAGCCCTTTCTGACCGCCTCTTGAGCATCCCTGATAAATCCTGGCACCTTGCCTGCGTTTTTTAACAGCCACTCTGAGATCCTGTTTTCATAACTCCAGTACCTGTGAAGGTATAACCTGTCTTCAGCCAGTATGAACGGAGTGTCGCTACCTGGCGCTCCTGCAAGACACGACTTTTGCAGGGAATCAATCAGGGCATTTGAAAGGATGCCGTAAGGTATGGAATCCTTATTCCCCCCTGCCTTAACAAGACCTGGAACATCTTCAAGATGTTCAGCCAGTACCCCTGAATCTGCATCGTACAGGGCATTTTCAAGCCCTTCTTCTGTAAGGGAGAGACAGGTATGTCCCTTTTCAAGGCTGAGGCTCAGCAGTATTGCCGAAAGCATTATGCATTCCACCTGAGAATCCTTGGGTTCCTGTAAATCCGGGCATTTTTCTTCCATCCTTCCTGCAAACCTGGCCAGTTCCACCGCACTTCTGCTTAGTTTCCCGTCTGCCACTGCCCTGTTCAGTCCGTCCATCACGGCTTCAAGGCGCCTGGTATAGATCATGCCTGACCTCCCCTGGGAATTTCATCTTTAACAGGGCTGAAAACCCAGTTGTATCTTGCCTGAAGTTCCTCTGGAGAGATAAAGAGAATCCCGTGCCCCTTCTGCCCTGCCCGGCATTCAGAAATCCCCCTTACAAACAGGTAGAATGCGCCACCGAAATTAAGCTTCCTGTCATAGCCCTGCATGTTGGTATCAAGATAGGTGTCAAGAGCAGTGGCATAGATTGCAGCCTGAAGCCAGTAGTCGTGCTGATCCATTGCCCTTCGCATGTTTTCAGGGGTGTAGTCCCCTGGTCCCATCCCAAGCCAGTTTGTCTTGTAGTCAAGCAGGTAGAATTTGCCATAATGGTGGAATACAAGGTCTATGAAGCCTTTTATCACACCCTTTTCATACTGGATTTCATGGCCCCGGAGGTTTTGTGCGAATCGTGCGTCAAAGGGGAGGTGAAATTCCATCTCCTTTATGATCCATTCAGGATCAAGCCCTTTCAGCCTGAGCCCGGGCAGGAGTTCAGCCCTTACCACCTCCTCAACCATGCCGGAGACCACGTCTGCCCACGAGGTGTCAATGTTAAACTGCTCAAGCGCCCTTTGTACTTCGGCATGAAAGGCTGCGGGACCCTCCCTGAAATCAACATATTCAAATACCTGGTGGATACAGCTTCCTGCCTCAGGTCCACGGGGAAACCCGGATATGTCTCTGGTGCCGGGAAGGGGGACGTCCATGCCATGCTGGATCATGCCAGCATATTCGCCGCTGTCATGTGCTGTAATGCCGCTGAAGCTTGTCCTTGTCCAGGTCTGCCTGGTAACAGGGCCTGAAGGTGTGGTGGGAAGTTTAATTATTTCCTCAATCTCCCTGTGCGGCCTGATACGTGCCGCCTGCCTGATGATCTGTCCCAGTTCATTCTTCCAGACCAGCCTGACCCCGCTGTTATTTTCAAAGAGTTTTTCCAGATAACCTGGGATCAAAAGCTCCGGATTTTCCGGGGAGTCAACACCAGTATCATTTTCATTATTTTTGTTATGCCCATAATTTTCATCATGTTTCTGTCCGCTCTGGCTGCACCACTCCATTAACTCATCATGAATGCGCGTTCTTGAAAGCAGTGCATATTTTACAACCAGGGGCAGGCCATTAATATGATCTTCAATATCATCTTCCAGGAGCAGGCTTACATCAGCCCGGCTGTTTTCCACAATTTTCGAAAGACATGGAAACCGCCCATTGTCCATTGTGCCAAGCAGGAGCTCTCCCATCACCGAGCCTTCAAGATCATCTCCAAGAAGTCCCAGGAACATCTTGTACCGGGCACGGGTAAGGGCAACGTATGCAAGGCGCACATCTTCAGCCCGGGCCTGTTCACGTGCCGAGCGTTCCTCTTCCGGGTCAAGGACATGCACTCCATATCCTCCTCCCTCTACCTGCTGGTCAAACTGGAATCCGTACTGGGAAATAGGCAGTACGTAACGCCCCTGTTTACTACTGAAAAACCTGTTTTCAGAAAACTGGTACGTGCCCAGCTCACCTATGTACGGCAGGAATACAACAGGGAATTCAAGCCCCTTGCTCATGTGATAGGTCATCACCTTCACAAGGTTTTCATCTGTTTCAAGCCTGAGCCTGTTTTCGTCCTGGTCAAGGCCGGGGTCATCAACATGTTTCCTGAGCCACAGCATTAGCCTTGACCTTCCGGGAAACTCCTTTTCAGCCTCTGCCAGAAGTTCTGACAACTGCCTGAAATTGGTAAGGCGTCTCTGTCCGTCTGACAGTGAAAGCAGCCTCTTTGGCACGTCAAAATGGTGAAAGAGCCTCCTAAGCATGGGAGCAATTCCAGTCCTGCCCCATAGCTCCCTGAGCTCCATGAAGGAATCAACCAGGCCGTCCCACTGGTGGCTGTCATTCTGAACCTTGATAAGCCCCTTGGCATTGTATCCAAGGGCTGCGGTTCCAAGGGCAGTGGATATTGCGCGCTGGTTGTATGGAGAGATAACCGCATTAAGAATGTATAGAAGCTCCCTTGCCTCAGTGGATTCAAAGATGTTGGATGGCCCGTAGTAGATGGAATACACCCCAAGGTCATAAAGCGCCTGACGCACCTCTGCTGCTTGTCTGTGGGAACGCACAAGAACAGCAATATCCCCGGCCCCAACCGGCTTCTCATCTCCTGCAGGCCCTGTCATTTTAAGGAATCCTCGCTGTCCAAGGTCAATAAGCCTTGCTATCCTGGAGGCGGCAAGGCTGGCAGGGTCAAGTTCTTTTTCGCCCAATAAATTACCATCTGCTGAATCACCATCCTCTGCCGGGTCCGCCTGGTCACTGTCAGGCCGGGGCAGTGAAAGCCACAACTCAACCGGGCTCTCCCAACCCTCGATATCCGGGCCGTTCAAGTCAGGACTTGCAGGTTCAAGACGCCAGTCATTTTCATCCCTTGCCTTTACCGGGTCAAACCCGATGCCATCAAGCAGAAAGGGGTTTTCCAGGTTGGAAAAGATTGTGTTTACACCCTGAACCAGCTCCGGGGCAGAGCGCCAGTTGGTATCAAGCTCCCACCGGCGCACTTCATCTGTCTGATCCTTTGCCTCAAGGTATGTAAAAATATCAGCGCCCCTGAAGCTGTAGATGGCCTGCTTGGGGTCCCCGATAAGAAACAGGCGGGATTTGGCGGGATCCGGGTAGATGGTGCTGAATATCCGCCACTGGATGGCATCTGTATCCTGGAACTCATCAATAAGCGCTACCCTGTAGCGGCGCTGAAGGACAGAGGCAAGATGCCTTCCCCCAGGGCCACGCAGTGCGGCATGTACCATCTTGAGCATGTCATCGTACGAGATTGCCATTAGCTCGGACTTCTTCCTGGCCATGTAGCCCTTGACAAACTCCCTTGCCTCGTGCAGCAGTGCCGCATCTGCCCTTTCCCTGATACCCGCATGGGAAAGAACAGGGATTATGCCCTTTCCGGCCTGCCTTGCCATTTCAACTGTTTTTTTAGGCAGATCATTTCCCTGGCATTCAGATATCCAGCAGCGAAGTGCCCTGGTGAAGCGTGCAAACGAGAGGTCATCCACCACCATTTTGCCCCTGGGGGAACTTTTACCGGCCATCTGCTGTGATACCACCCTGGCTTGAAATATCTCAAAGAGCCAGAGGCTCCGGGGGCGCGGATCATCAGTTCCAAGGGCAAAAAACAGGGAGCCTGCCGCCTCCCTGAACCTGTCGATTATGGGCAAGGGCTCTGAAAGAATAAAATCAAATGCCCTGAGTTCCTTCTGGGCCTGTGTTTTTAGCCACTTTTTGGCATTTTGTTGGAATTTATCCTGGTATTCTTCGCTAAGCGCATGACACAAGGTATCCACAGGCGCCTTGGCCCACCCGGTCACTGCCGCATTTATGACATCACCAATCTCCCTGCCTGCATCTTTATTCTCATCCTGGCATTTTTTGAAAATCTCAAGTTCCCGCCTGATGCTCTTCATGT
>JALWJV010000139.1 GCA_026996955.1 Deltaproteobacteria bacterium | reverse complement strand
TTTTCATGGAGACATCGGCTGCTTGCAGCAGAAAGGCTATTTTGTCATATATCCGTGTTCCCTGAACCAGGCTATGGCATCGGATAATGCCTCCCCAACCGGCCTGTGGGTGTATCCGAGTTCACGTTCTGCCCTGTTTGAAGAAAAGAACATTATCTTTTTGGCAAGCTTTACCCCTTCCACTGTGGCAAGTGGCTCCCCCTTTCCTGTGATTCTGCACCATGCCTCGGATAGCCAGGCAACGGGCATCACAAATGAATGGGGAAGTTTAAGGAACGGAGGCCTGTTACCGGTTATGGCTGCTATCATTTTAAGAAGCTCTTTAAGTGAGAGGTTCGTGCCGCCGAGTATGTAGCGTCTGCCCGGTTTTCCCTTCTCAAGGGCAAGCAGGTGCCCCTGGGCAACATCATCCACATGGACAAAATTTAATCCGGTGTCAACGTATGCAGGCATCTTGCCCCGTGCTGCATCAAGCACCATCTTACCAGTTGGAGTGGGTTTAATGTCTCCTGGGCCAATTGGAGTTGATGGATTTACTATTACAACAGGCGCATTCTCTTCCCTGGCGATTTTCCTGACCCGTTCTTCAGCCAGATATTTTGAGCGTTTGTAGTGCCCGATCATGTCATCCAGGCTGACAGGTGTCTCCTCGTCGGCAGGTGTGCCGTCCTTGTTCAACCCCAGGGTTGCCACACTGCTTGTGTAGCAGATTTTATCAATACCCTTTTCAAGTGCTGCACGAATTATATTTTCAGTGCCATCCACATTCGCCCTGTAAATCTCGTCAGGGTCAAGAACCCATAATTTATAACATGCTGCAACGTGAAACAGGGCGTCACAACCCGCCAATGCACGTTTCAGGCTTGCGGGATCAGTAAGGTCTCCCGTAACTGTTTCAACCTCAAGGTCTTTCAGGTTCTCAAGCACACTTGAGGAACGCACCAGTGCCCTCACCTCATGGCCGGACTGGCAAAGTTTTCTGGCAACAGCAGATCCTACAAAACCCGTGGCACCTGTAACAAGCGCTTTCATGACAGATAAAATCTCCAGGCAAAAAGTTTGTGTACGTTCTCAGATAATCCCTGCAATTAAACTATCAATACAGTTAGTTGTAAATGATATTCCTGTGTGCCACCTGCTTTTTAATTGACAGCCCGGATAATCATTTAGTATTCATACTCAACCTGCAATTCGAACAGGATTCAGGTCGTGTTCAACCTGCAATTTCGGTGCAATGCAGATTTTGCATTACCTCAAGATTGAACCTGAGTTGAACCTAGATTGAAGTTAGGGCCGCTTCATGTCGATGGGAGAATAAAGTCCTGGAGGAATCACCAAATGAAAAGACAATCAGCCATAAGTTCCACTTCTCTGTTTTTTTCATGCTTCTGTGCCCTGCTTTTGGCAACTGCGGTGTCCCAGTTCCTGTTTTTCTCCCACTGTATGGCCGAATCTGGCACTGATATGAATGCCGTTCAGTCGCCTGTTCACACCAGCCAGGCAGTTGACCCCGATTCAGCGCAAGGTGATTCAGAGGAACTTGATGACCTTGACGATCTGGAGGGGTGGGATGACCTTGAAGAGCCTGCAGACATATGGGACCCTCTGGAGACTTTCAACCGGTATATGTTTACATTTAATGACCGGCTTTACTTCTGGGGTGTCAAACCTGTGGCAACTGTTTACTCCCATATAATGCCTGAACCTTTAAGGGAAAGTATTAATAATGGCTGGCAGAACCTTGCTGCCCCTGTGCGAATTGCAAACTGTCTCCTTCAGTTGAACTTCAAAGGGGCTGGCGTGGCCACTGCCCGTTTTTTCATCAATACAATCATGGGCATTGGAGGGCTTGGGGACCCTGCTTCCAGGATGTTTGACCTCCAGCCTGTTTACGAAGATACCGGGCAGACCCTTGGGGTATGGGGTGTGGGCTTTGGCCCATATCTGGTTCTACCTTTTATCGGTCCTTCATGTCCCAGGGATGCCATCGGGCTTGCAGGTGATTCCTATCTCTATCCGCTCAATTACTTTGTTGGCAAATTCTGGCAAAATGCTGCCATGAGGGCAGGAAAAGAGGTGAATCTGCGCTCCTTGAGGCTTGGAGAGTATGAGGACTTCAAGGCATCATCCCTTGATCCCTACATTGCGGTACGCTCTGCATACTATCAGTACAGGCAGAATGCCATTAACGAAACCTCCACAGTAAACCGGTTCAAAACATTTACTGCTCAATAATTGTTGATATGAGTGATAAGGAACATATATCCGCGGGCATTGTTGTAGCGCTTAAGCACGAATACCGTGTCATGCCTGGAAAACCGCAGATGTGGAAACTTGAAGGCATGCCTGTAAAGCTTACCCGAAACAAACTTGCCAGAAATATTGCTGTGGTTCAGGCTGGTGTAGGGGCAGAGAGTGCCAGGCATGCAGCATCCCTTCTGGTTGAGGCAGGGGCGGTACGGCTTGCTTCTTCAGGGGCTGCAGGAGGGCTTGATCCATCCCTGACTGCCGGGGACGTGGTGGTCGCAACCACTGTGCTCTCCCCCAGAAAGAGCGGTTCTGCATACATAATGCGCTGTGATCAGAGCCTGTCTGACGCCATGGCCCAGAAACTTGAGACCCAGGGAATTCCTGTAAAACGCGGACCTGTTTACACCTCTCCTACTGCCCTCTGCTCTGTAACAGAAAAACAGCGGCTGTTCAGGGAAACCGGGGCACTTGTGGTTGACATGGAGGCTTCCGGCCTTGCAGGAGCTGCCATGGGATTTGGAGCAGCAACAGTGGTTATAAAGGTGGTATGTGACGATGCTGTCAGTGCTGTGCCGGATGCCCTTGCAGAGGCACTTAGAAGTGACGGCAGTGTAAACATCCTTCACATATTCAAGGCAGTGCTTAAAAATCCCAGGGTGGCAAAACGGCTTATAAGCCTGGATGCCGACTTTCGAAAGGCAATGACAGCCCTGGAAAAGTGCTGGAATATCTGTATAGATCTTATGTAACCTTTACGCCCCTCAAACCTGCTATCAGCCCCTTTAGCGGATTTCGCACCGTATCCATAACCGCAGTTGGTTCATAACCACAGTGTACCATACAGTCAGTACACCGGGACTCATTTCCTCTGCCATACCTGTTCCAGTCGGTTTCTTCAACCAGTTCACGGTATGAGGGAACATACTCATCGTCAAGCAGGTAACATGGTCTCTGCCAGCCGAAGATGTTTTTGGTCACATTTCCCCAGGGAGTACATCTGTAGTCCTGGTTTCCGGCAAGAAAATCAAGGTACAGGTCACTGTGATTAAATGTCCAGTTCCTGGTTTTGGCAATCTTCATTATGCCTCTAAACAGCTTTATTGTAGTTTCCCTGGTCAGAAATGCACTCTGGTCAGCAGCGGCCTCGTAGTTAAACCCTGCTGCAACTGTCATTGCCTCTACTCCTAGCCCTGACACAAAATCCAGGAATTCAGCCGCACTTTCAGGGGTTTCTCCTGCAAAAAAAGTGGTGTTGGTAGTAACCCGGAACCCCCTTGCCAGAAGCAGACGTATGGATTCCACAGCCCTGTCAAACGCCCCTTCAAGGCAGACCATCTCATCGTGTTTTTTGCCAAGGCCATCAAGGTGTACGTTAAAGGTAAGATAGGGTGACGGGGAAAAGTCATCTATGCGTTTGGGCACCAGCAGGGAGTTTGTACACAGATAAACAAATTTTTTACGTCTGGTTAATTCACGTACGATCTTGTGGATGTCAGGATGAAGCAAGGGTTCACCACCGGGGATTGATACAACCGGGGCACCGCACTCCTCAACTGCTGCCACGCACTCATCCAGAGTCATCATCTTATTCAGAATTTCAGGAGGGTGTGCGGTCTTGCCACATCCCTTGCACTTGAGATTACATTTGAAAAGGGGCTCCAGCATGAGCACCAGGGGGAACTTTTGCTGGCCTGAAAGCATCTGGCCTATAATATATTTACCAATTCTTATCTTCTGAATGGCTGGAATTCCCAAATTTTTCTCCTTTTTTCCTGGACTTTTTGCCTTTTTAAAACGCCTCAGGCATTAACCAATCTGATATTGTCAGGCTGCAGCCCGCTTTTCCTTAACAAAATTTTCTGAATTGTTATCACCGGACTTTGAATCTGAAGCTGCATCGGTTTTCTGCTTTCTCTTTTCTGCTTCGAGCCTCTCAGGATACCATGCAGGGTCCAGAAAACGCCTTATTGCCTTTTCCAGGTGATCAAGGGGAACAAGGGTGTCAAGACACGGACCATGCGGCCTTTCATTGAGAACACCGTAAACAGGCAGCGGATATGTATCCTGAATTCCGCTTGCAAGGTCCCGCTGACATGCAACAGCAATGATAATCTTTGGCCGTCTCTGCACAACAATTCGCCTGGCAATGGTCCCTCCGGTGGCAATGGCAAGGAAGATGCCGTATCTGTCACTAAGCTCAAGCAGCCCGGTTATTGGACACTTGCCGCACCGTTTGCAGTTGTAAATATCGTATGTCAGCCTGATTTTACACTTGCTCTTCTGAAGGCAGTGGGGCATCAGAAGAAGAATCTCCGAAGGCTTGTAAACCCCTGCCTCAGACAGGACAAGTTCATTGTTTACCCTTATGAATGATGACCTGATACTGTTTTTTGAAATACCAAAGATGCGCCCCAGAAGTGTCATGATAGGCAGGAACAGTTTTACAGTGACCCCGCGCATCTTTCTGAAAAAAGGCAGGCTTCTTCCAAAGGCAGCATTAAGAAGCAGGCCTGCTGATGCCCACACCACGGCAAGTATTGCTATGAATATAAAGACACCTGCAATCCAGGGGGCAAGAGGGTGTATTGCCTTGAAACCGTAGTATGGCACCACCCAAAGCGAGGCAAGAAAAAGCACCACAATAAAGCTGGTCAGCATGACCAGCCCGATAAAAAGCCTGCGGCGGTTCCTGTGATCAGGCACCAGTTCTGCTGTTGCGGACTCAGGCGGAGTAATCCTGGTTATGTTTTTTTTCTTTTCTGTCTTTTCTGTATGGGCCATAAAATTTTATTTTCTTTTAAAATCCGGAAAGGGAGGCAGTTTGAACTTCATTACCTCTTTTTCCCCTTCCATATTATCTACCTGCACGTTGAAATTTGACTTTAATTTTTCCACCACATCCTGCACAAGAATCTCCGGGGCTGATGCCCCTGCAGTTATTCCAACAGTCATGCTATCATTAAACCATGAAAGGTCCATGCTATCTGCATTATCTATGAGATAGGCAGGCAGGCCCTTGTGCTCTCCAACCTCCCTTAAACGGTTGGAGTTTGAGCTGTTCATGGAGCCTACCACAAGGAGTATGTCAATTTTTTTTGCCATCTCTCTTACTGCATTCTGGCGGCTCTGTGTGGCATAGCATATATCTTTAAGCTCAGGCCCTCTAATACCGGGGATATGTTCCTTGAGTGTTGCTATTATGTCCTTGGTATCATCGGTGCTTAATGTGGTCTGTGTAACATACGCAAACCTGTGCCCGGGTTCCACCTTGATTGCCGCTGCCTCCTCAGGATTGGAGATGACAATGGCCTTTCCGTCTATGCGTCCAAGGGTTCCCTCAACTTCAGGATGCCCGGCATGGCCTATTACGATTATATCATAGCCTTCCCTGAGATAACGCCTTGCCTGATGATGGACCTTGGTAACCAGGGGGCATGTTGCATCTATTACCGTAAGCCCTCTTGCCTGTGCCCTTTCAACAACCGCCTTTGAGACACCGTGAGCGCTGAATATTGCCAGGGTATTTTCAGGAATCTCTTCAAGCTCCTCAACAAATATGGCGCCCCTGCCTGAAAGATCGTTTATCACATAGGTGTTATGCACTATCTCATGCAGGACATAAACCGGGGGGCCGTACTTCTCGATAGCACATTCGACTATCTTGATTGCCCTGTTAACACCTGCGCAAAAACCCCTTGGCTGTGCTAATATAATGTTCATATTTTTTAATCTTCCTTGATTTATGTCATTTTTTGCTGATTTTTAGCTGGAAGCTGAATCAATCGTATTCACGCCCTTTCCATCTACCGGTGTGCCCTTTCCAGTGCCTCCAGGCAGAGCTCCATGTCATAAGCAGATAGAGAAGGGCCGTAAACGGCAGGGCAAGTGCCCATAGATATGACCTCCTGTAATAGGACAGGACAGGCAGGTATGTAATAACCATGAGGGTAAAGCTTACCCAGGAAAGCAGCCAGATTATAGTACCCCCGTAACATAGCCCGGCAATGTGCCCGAAAAACATGACAAGCATGATAAATGTTACGCACAGGAGGAGAAACAGGGAATATTTTAACTGAGTAAATGCAGTCCGGGCTATCATGTTCCAGATACCGCCCAGTCCCTCATATCTTCGCAGACTGTGCACAGAATGAGTAAGGCCAATCCAGGTGGAAAATCCTGCGTTTTTAAGCTGTTTTGCAAGTGCACAGTCATCAATGAGCTCTGATCGGATACACTCAAAGGCCTTGATCTTCCTAAGTGCCTCTGTATCAACCAAAATGAAGCCTCCGGCAGCAGCCGCAACCCTCGATTTTTTGAAGTTGGCAAGCTTGAATGGATAGAGCATTTTGAAAAAATAGACAAATGCAGGCATCATCAGCTTTTCCCAGAAGCTTTCCATCCTGAGCCATGCCAGCAGAGAGAGCATGTTCAGCCCGTTATGATCCTTTGCTGCAAGGGCAGTTGCAAGCATACCGGCATCCAGTTTTATGTCTGCATCCATAAGGAGGGTTTTGGGTGTGGATACATGCTTGAATCCCTGATCCAGCGCCCAGACCTTTCCTGTCCATCCCTTTGGGAGGTCAAGCCCGTTTATTATCTTTATTGAATCGCCACAGATCTCTCTGGCTATGTCGGATGTCCTGTCCCAGGACTTGTCATTTACAAGTATGATATTAAGCCCTTTCCCCTGTTCCATAAGGGCCCTCAGGGTATCTCCAATTACCTCTTCCTCATTACGGGCAGGGATAAGAACAGTGACATCGCTAAGGTCTGCATCTGCAAATTCAGGAGCGGCATCAAGATTCTGACCTGTATCCCATGGTTTCCAGGGAAGGAGCATTATGGAGCTCCATATCAACAGGCAGATAACTGCCGCCAGTGTGATGATGATTGTAATCAGGCTGATCTCTATGTGCATGGCAATAAGTGATTATGAATATCTCTTCATGGCATTGGGCATCTTCCCGTTACATGAAAGTAAACTCATGGCTAAAAGCCGGAAGTTTGAAAGATATTGGCTGTCTTTTTGGTTTAAGGGATAGGGTAATTGTGTACAGATTACGTACACTACTAAAAAAAACTCCGGGCTACAATGCCCCCTTGCCATGAAGAGTAGAATTGCTGTTCGATGCCCTGTTTTGCTCCCACGCCATGAGGGCTGGCAGAAGGACCATTGTACAGACGAGAGTGAGCCCTACTCCCAGGGCAAGAAGTTTTCCCATGCTTGCCATTCCTTCGTGGGGAGATACAGCAAGGTTTCCAAAGCTGCAGATGGTTGTAAGAGTGCTGAAGAAGATGCCTCGAGAGGTACTTGTGGAAAATATCTCTGATGTATCGGCCTTCATGGTTCTGAAACGGTGTACCATGTGAATACCGTTATCAATGCCAGTGCCGAGAATCGGAGGAAGTACAATGAGGTTGGCAAAATTGAGTGTGATGCCGGTAAGCGCCATGATGTCGCCGGGAAGCGCTGCTGCCAGAGCAAGTGGGAGCAGGACAAGCACGGCATCTTTTTTCCTGGGCATGAGGAACAGGAGCAGACAGGTAATCACAACAAGGCTCATGGAAAACGCCTCTTTGAAGGCATTTGACACCACCTTGCCGCCCTCATAAATAATTACAGGGTAGCCTGTGGCCTCAGGTTCATATTGCCTTACACTGGTTATAAAATTTATAAGCCTTTCAGGGGAGTTGAGGCTTTCCTGGGGGAATATCTCAAGTCTCCAGCGGCCATCTGTTGCGATCCAGCGTTCTTTTACCTCTTGCGGCAGGCTGTCCAGGGAGAAGGGTTCTGCCTGAAGAGACATCTTCAGTTCTTCAAGCCGTGGGGGAAGGGAGCCTACAAGGCTTTTTTCAAGTCTTTCAATAGCACCCTGAGGATTTTTTGATTTTTCTGCTTTTTCAAGAAACTGCTCAAGGAGTGATGCCAACTGTTCTGATGGCGAGGATGTGCCAGGGGAATCTTTTGCCTTAATCCTTACTGCAGATATAAAATTTTTAATTGCAGCAATCTTATCCTCATAGGTTGAAGCAGATGCCTTTGGCTGCATGAAGACAGGCCCGATGACGTAATCAAGTTCTTCAATAATGGATAGTTTGTACTCCTGATTACCAGGGACAAAATCTGCAATATCAACCACCTTGTCAACCACTGGAAGAGATGCCAGTCTGTCTTTTTCTTCCGGTAGTCCCCTGTAAGGTTTTTTCAGGACATCAAGGCTCCAGGGCGTACAGTTTACATCAGCAAGCAGTTCCTTGAAGGTGCTTACTGACTCGCATGTCTGATCCCTGAGATTAAGCGGGTTCCAGTCATAGGTTATTCGTGGAAGCAGGGTAAGCGAGAACAATCCCAGTACAAGGGCTGTTATGCGAACTGCCCTTGAGTGCCTGACAGGAAAGGTTACAAATTTCATAAAAAGGCTCAGGCCGGAACCTGAAGAGGCAGATTTTGCACTGGCTGCCCTGATGTCCCCTGCAGGTATTTCAGAGGGCTTGAAGCCAAGCAGCGAGAGCAGCACAGGAAGCAGCGTGAGATTTATGAATAGCCCGATAAACATGCCTGTCCCTGAGATCAACCCAAGCTCCCCTACTCCTGAAAAATCTGTGGGGACAAACGCAAAAAAACCTGTGGCAGTGGTAACAGCGCAGAGCACCAGGGACATTCCGGTATCCCTGGCAGTCTTTTCTATGGCACTGGCGGGCGAATTATTTTTGCGCAAAAGTTCCTGGAATCTCAGACAGTAATGAATGGAGTAGTCAACTCCAAGACCAATAAACAGAACCGCAAAGGCAACGGAGATCATGTTCAGATGCCCGATGGCTGCGGCTGCGAAACCTGCTGTCCATACAAGTCCGGTTACAAGGGTTAGAAGGGTCACAAATACCAGCCTTCCAGACCTGAGCCCTGCAAAAAGCACAACAGCAACCATGAAAAGGGAAAGCCAGCCGGCAAGCTTTGCACCCCTGGTAACACTTTCAAGCTCCTCATACTCCATGGCAATATCTCCGGTGAGCCTTGCCCTTAAACCGTGGGCTTGGTCAAGCTTCAGCCTGTTTATTGCATCCCGGATCTGCTGCATTGCCTCCTTTCCAGGGAGAATTGTGGTGTAATCAAGAACAGGATAGGCAATAACAAACTGCCTCCTGTTGGCCCTGGTAAGTGAGGCCCCGCCTGAATCCATGAGATTAAGCCATGAAACCTGGTAAAATCTGTTCTGCTCAACTGCCCTGACACTTTTTTCAATCTCTTCATAGAGCCGGTCAAGCCTTTTTTCCTCGCCGTGACCTTCTGCCTGGCCAAGGATGGAAAACAGCCCGCGCAAATCAGGCTCCCTTGCCAGTGTTCCAAGCAGCGGCTGAATCTCAGCCAGACGTTCGGACAGTGCTTCAAGTTCCTGTACAGAGAGATATAGAAGGCCGTTCTTTTTGAAAAAATCCTCTGAGCCAGGGGCATATATTTCCTTGAAGTGTTCCCGGTCTTTTAACAGTTCTGCAGCAAGCCTGTTGCGTGCATCAATGGCAATGTCCGGGTTTTCGCCATCAATTACTATAACAATGGTGTCTGATGATTGGGGAAATGCCTTCTTGTACTGATGATAGAGCTTCAGGTATTCAAGATCAGGCGAGATCATGCCGGTTGTGCTGGTTATAATCCCCAAGTGCCCGATGATATACCAAAAGATCATTGCAGTACTTAACACAAACAGTGCCAGTACGCCCCAGCGATGCCGGAGCATCAGAGCTGTCCAGCTGCTTATCAGATCTTCAAAAAAGGTTTTATTTAAAGGATTCTTTTTCATAAAGCAGTTTCTGCCTGATTAATGTCCACCTGCATTAAGGTTCACCCGACGTGAGGTTCAGGAAAGAGCCTTCAGTGCATGGGTGAAAAGCTCCGGGGCAAGCTCCCTGGTTGCCCGTCTTATTTTTATTAACCGCTGCTTTTCATCGTCCGCCTCAGAACTTCCATTTGGCTTGAAGCCAAGCATTAAACCTGCGGCAAATTTCTTTCCCGCCCCTTTTTGATTCGCGTGCTTTATCTTTTGGTCTGAAAATATGTATTCAATATCCAAGACAGGGCAGAGGAAATCAGGGGGAGCCACCTTGAACACACCGGTGATAAGCCCAATGGCAGCAGCCCATTCTCTCTGTTTTTTCCATGGCCCGTCTGGAAAGTCATTTTCATCACAAACGTATTCCAAGTTGAGTAGCAGCTCTCGTGTGTCCTGATCAGGGACAAAATCCATATCAATGTCATCCGGGCAGATTAGGCACGCCTGCAGCCAGTACGCTCTTGCAGAACCTGGTTTTTGATTATGAAATAGACAGTTGGCATGATAGCCAAGGATTTTGGCAGGCTTCTCAGAGCAGATTACACGCTGTTCACATAGCCTTGCAGCATCCTTCCACCGTTTTGCAAGCATGAAACATTTTATAGCCCTGCCCTGATTGAAAAAAACTTCTTCATCACTGCTGGCAGCGACATTGGAATAAAGTGAGAGATTTGATGTGACCTTCTCAAAAAGGGCTTCTGAAACATTTGAGACAAGTTTTTCTTTTCCGGAATCCGTTTGAAACAGTTTTTTGTTTGAAGTCTCCCACTGTTCCCAGATAGACAGGGCTGTTTCAGGATCTGACTTGATGGCATCTTTAAACGTCCAGTCCTCAAGCAGGGCAACAAGCGAATACTCAAGGTCAAGCTGTGCCTGCGGCATCATTTTTCTGTATTCATCAAGAAGGCTTGATGCCTCGGCAGCATCCAGTTCAGCCAGTTTTTTAACTGCCCTGTTATAGACGATAAGAGGAGTATCAAAGATGCCGGGTTGAAATAGCTTCATGGAGCAGAAGAATAATTTTTTCCTTCAATATTTCAAGTTTTTCTGTTTTAGAGTATATCACCCTACTTTTATTCGAGGAGAGATGTATCTATTCAGCGTAGTAAATGGTCTTGTTTTGGAGTGACTCTGAAGAATTTCGTAGTTTTTCTTGGCGAAGCGCAGCCATAAAATCGCGTTTGTCCGAGCGAGGCACGAGCGAGTTTCGCGATTTTGGCGTAGCAAGCCTTAGAAAAACAAGAAATTATTCACCGGAACGGAAAAACAAGACCATTTACGAAACATACTGCTAATACTCTGAACAGTTACGGAGAGATTAGATGGCAGACAGGTGTGATATAAGTACATGCCTTAAAGATATATTGAATGTTGCAATCAACCCTCTTGATCTTGTCCCAAGGGGTGATCTGGCTGAGAAACTTATTGAGCTAGCGCTTTACGGCACTGCCTCCGGTCTTCCCCTTGAGGTTTCGCGCAAACTGGAAAAACTTGCCGGTACCATCAGGAGGTTGGATACATCTAATGCAAGGGTGGTGGTACTTGGAGGGGGCACTGGCCTATCCAATATAATCGGGGGGGACAGCAGGCGATCAGGCTGGCCGCAGTCTCCATTTCAGGGGCTTAAGAAGATATTTCCAAAAACCACGGCAATTACCTGTATTACAGATGATGGCGGTTCAACCGGTGAGCTTCTAAAAGAGCTTCCTGTTGTTGCACTTGGGGATATAAGGCACGTACTTTTATCATCCATTCAGGAAAAAATACTTCGTGAACATTACGGTCTCAGCGCCAGCAAAAGTGTTGAGGTTGTAAGTTGCCTGCATGCCCTCTTTAACTACCGTCTTACCAGGGTGCCTGCCTCTGTTGATGAGCTTGTTTCTGATTCAGGAGCAAGACTTGAAAAACTTCCTGACTCCATGCGTACCGGGCTTTCTCAGCTTCTCTCTGCCATTTTTTCTGACAACAGATTACAGAAAGTGCTCAAAAAGAGCCAATGCCTTGGTAATCTCATCCTTGCCGCATCCATCTACAGCCAGGTTTCACCTGAAAAAGAAACCGTCCCCGATGAGGTGACTGTAAAGGGTATCTGCCGTGTTTCAGAACTTGTGGGTGCTGCCCCGGATGCAGTTCTCCCATGTGCAACCACCCCTGCACGGCTCCAGGTCCTGTATTCAAACGGCGTTCTTGTTACAGGTGAACATAAATCCTCGGTTGCAAGGCGGGGATATCCCATTGAGCGGGTTTTTGTGCAGTTTACAAGAACCCCGCATGTGCCATCCAGGGTCATAGAATCCATAAAAGAGGCAGACATACTCATCTTTGCGCCAGGAAGTCTGTTTACAAGCCTTATTCCCATCCTTCATGTCCCGCATATTGCAAATGCTGTCAGAAAAAATACCAGGGCGCTTAAAATACTGGTTGCTAACCTGTGGGCACAGGAGGGTGAAACCGACATGTCACGGGATGATCCAAGCAGGCGGTTTTATGTCTCAGACCTGATTGCTGCATACAGCCGAAATATTCCCGGGGGAGTCAAGGATCTGTTTCAGCAGGTACTGGTGCTTGGGCTTCAGGATATACCTGGAAGTGTCCTTCAGAGTTATGCAGTTGAAAACAAGATACCAATTTATCTTGATTCCGGAAGGGTACAGGCCCACGGTCTGAAACCGGTGGAGGCAGGGATATTTTCAGAACAGGCACTTAGGGAAAGGCACGTGGTACAGCACTGCCCCAGGGCGTTTTCAATAGCAGTTCAGACCATCTGGGCTGCAAGAAATTCCCTGGATCTTGCAACGGATGATCCCTTTATCCTGCCTCCGGAGCACACAGAGCCCCATACAGTGATTGGCGGCTTGATGCTTCATGAAAGGCTTAAGGCAATTAAGAAAAGGCTCTCATCCATTACGGTTCCTGATGCGCTTTTATCCACACTTGTTGAGCTCTTCTGGCACCACAAGGACATCCTTCCTGCTCATCTTGACTTTGTTAAGGGCATTGAGCTCATAAGCCCTGATGCCTGGCCAAGGAGCCAGGAGTGGGATAATATACTCTCTTTTTATGATCCACATGACAGCATGATAAAAATAAGGAGTGATATTGTTAATCGGGACAAGGAATTTGAAACAGCCTTTCTGGTTGCCCTTGGTGAATCCCTGCTCGGTAACTACTCACATGCCAAGGCCATAACACCACTTGAATATGATGGAAGACAGGTCGGAAAGATATTCAGGCTTGAGATTGAGCCTGAAGGAAACAGGACCTGTTTTTTAACTTCAGATGAGCTTGACCGCTACCTGTGCCTTGCCCGTTTAAGCCGCGACCCCGATTCCAGGCTTGTTTATACCAGGGTCATTAATGCAAGCGAGGGTTTCACCCCTCCAGGCCTTCTTTTTGGTTTAATTTACACATGGTATCTGGACAACAGGCTTGCCGGTCACATAGAATATAAAATGTCAATTATGAAGAGTGCAATTTCTGATCTCATCCCTGAACAGATAAAGATGCTCCGAATGAGAAAGGCAATGATAGAGTTTTTCAGGAAGGTGGTCTTCAAACTTGATGATCCCGGATACTGTTAACTTGAAACTGTGTCTCATGCTAACTGTTATCGAGCCTGGAGAATTTAAAAAATTATTCAAATTATAATTTGCTTTTAATAATAAGGATAAATCATGTCACATTATACCGAAATTTGTTCAACTCTTAAAGAAAATCCACGTTCATGGTTAATAACCGGGGTTGCCGGTTTTATTGGTTCAAACCTGCTTGAAACCCTGCTTAAACTGAACCAGAGGGTTACAGGCCTTGATAATTTTTCCACAGGTTTCAGGCATAATCTGGATGAGGTAAGGGACCTGGTAACTCCTGAACAGTGGTCAAACTTCAATTTTATTGAAGGAGATATCAGGGATCTTGATACATGCATAAAGGCGTGTTCAGGTATTGATTATGTGCTTCATCAAGCTGCACTTGGCTCTGTACCCCGTTCAATAGAGGATCCAATCAATACCAATGAGAACAACATATCGGGTTTTCTGAATATGCTTGTGGCTTCACGGGATGAGCCTGTTAAGCGTTTTGTCTATGCTGCCTCAAGCTCAACTTACGGGGATCACCCGGATCTTCCAAAGGTTGAAGACAAAACAGGAAATCCCCTTTCTCCCTACGCTGTAACCAAACTGGTAAACGAACTCTATTCCGCCGTGTTTGCACGGACATACGGTTTTAACACCATTGGCCTTCGATATTTCAATATCTTTGGGCAGAGGCAGGACCCTGACGGTGCCTATGCTGCAGTAATCCCCAAGTGGTTTGCTTCCATAATGAAGGGTGAGCCGGTTTACATCAACGGTGATGGCAAGACCAGCAGGGATTTCTGTTTTATCGATAACTGCGTTCAGGCAAATATCCTGGCAGCCACATCTGACCAAAGGGCAGCAAATCAGGTCTACAATGTTGCCTTTGGCCAAAGGACCACGCTTAATGAGCTCTTTGAGTTGATAAAGGAGCGTGTGGTTGAAACATTTCCTGAGGCAAAAGATACCAGGCCTGTTTACAGGGATTTCCGCCCCGGCGATGTCCGCCACTCACTGGCAGACATCTCAAAGGCAAGGGAACTGATTGGCTATGAGCCAGAATTTTCCATAAGGTCCGGCCTGGACAGGGCAGCCCAGTGGTATATCAGGAGAATTTCATGAATATGAATTGTAACTACTCATCCCCCCATGATGAATTCCAATATCGGAAAGGCGTTTTTCACGCAACGTATATGCTCACACGGTGCTGCTGATATAAGGCGAAGGGGACAACATCATGCTCCATGTACTGCGAGCCCCTAAAACGTAGCAAATGCGGCACCACGTGAGTAACATTTACTCCATGTTTCAGGCGTAAGGGGCTGAAGAAACCTGGTCTTTTATCTTTGCAAATTTCATCTCGAAGAGGGCTTCCGATTCCTTCTGCCTGGCTCTGACATTACCCGCAACATCCTTGAAGTTATCCAGCAGTATATCCACCACCAATTTATCAAGTGCCTGGTTGGCAACCTGTGCTGATAATATCTTTTTTATCTGTTCCATAGCCATTCCCTCTCTGTAAGGTCTGTTTTCAAACAGGGCTGTAAATATATCAGCAACTGCCATTATTCTGGCACCTATATTTATCTTGTCTGCCTTGACGTGAAATGGGTAGCCGGTGCCATCCAGTTTTTCATGATGAAATGCCGCCCACTCTGCTATCAGATCAAGCCCGCCTATTGTACTAAGGACAGTATATGTGAAATATGTATGTTGTCTTATAATCTCAAATTCTCTTTTGGTTAGTTTGCCTCGTTTTTCCAATACCGAATTTGGCACGGCAAGTTTACCAAGATCATGAAAATACCCTGCTATCTCCATCTGCGTTGTTTCGGAATCAGTGAATCCCAGGTATTGTGACAGCATAACTGCACATTGCGCTACTCCGGTCGAATGAGTGGCAGTAAACCGGGATTTGAAATCCACTAGATGACGAAAGATCGAAGCTATTGAAAAAATATCCTTCTGAAAGATTTCATTTTTCTTGAATGGACCATAATGCAGCAGTAATGAATATAACCGGGGTGACACCATATCAAGCCAGAAATCTTCATGCTTAGATACCTGCATGAATATCTCCACGATATCCTTGTGAATGGTAGGACCTGCCAGGGATGCTATCCTGGTCCTGATATCATCGACCTGGTGTAGAATATATTCGTTGCGCAGAACTGCACGTTCAATGGTGTCAGCCAGGAAAACTATCTGTGCGCCTATAACATCCGGATGCCCAATTACTTCATCCCAACTTCTCCATGGTCGGTGATGATACCGTACAATGCGTGCTGACGGCATCAGAAGTGATGAGAGGCTGAATAATTCTTCGCCAAGAATGCAATGGGCATTGATGTCAACATTTTTTAGTCCTGCGTGGAGCCTGGTCTTGTCCTCCAATGATAGCGCGCCGATATCATGAAATATTGCAGCCAGGAATATGTTATTGATTTCTCCATCCGAAAGTCCAGCCGCCTTGGCAATTTTCCAGGCTATAAACGCTGTCCTCATCTGATGTGAAGCGATATCGGGACTGGCAATGTCTATCGCGTCGGACAGTGACAGCACAAAGTTGCTGAATGGTGCACTGAATTCGTGTATCATAAAATCAAGGATACGTTACAAATTACCGAAAAGATACTGCCCGATCTTTTTATCTTCAATAATGATATGCTCAAGTAGCCATTTCTGAAGGAACACCAGAAGTTCCGCATTATTTATCCTGCCTCCATTTTTCAATACAAGAAGTATATCTCGCACCTCGTTCACAAGTTCCTTGTGAAGTTCGACATGACGCGAATATTCAGGGAAGGAGATTTTTTTCATAACCTCTTCCTCATCGCGGAAATGAACCTTTACATAGTCTACCAGATCTTTTAAGATTTCTCCGGTTTCCTGGGTCATCTCCTCATAGGCTTTTGTGGCTTCCTCAAGGATTGTTGTCATACCCACCAATGTTTTGTGTTGCCTGTCTATTGTAGCTATGCCAGTTTCATAATCATCCTTCCATAACATGAATCCACCTCCTTAGATTCGGACTGATAAAATTACTGAGAACAATTCATAAACAACATCCCACTTCAGGCAGGATGTTGTTCTATCTTTCTGGAATAGTAACGTCTCGCCTCGGCACGTTTCTCCCCCACCATTGAGTTTATATCATCATAATTATCAATAAGCAGATTGACAGTTCTGCTATCAAGCAGATTGTTTTTGGAATAATCGGTCAAGATGTCCTTAACCTCCTTTTTATCCCTCACAGGCCTATATGGTCTTTCCTCACTTAATGAGCCAAACATCTCTGCTACAGCCATAATCCTTGCTCCCGTAGTTAAATTTTCATCATTAATATGAAAGGGATATCCTGATCCGTCGAGGAATTCATGATGAAACGCTGCCCACTCAGCTATTTGTCCCATCCCTGTATTCTTCAGCGCCATGTATGTAAGGTATGGATGCTGTTTCATAGTATTATATTCTTCACGTGTCAGGGCTTCAGGTTTATCAAGTATAGCCACCGGGATGGCAAGTTTACCCAGGTCATGGAAATTACCGGCTATTTCCATGCACATAACTTCAAACTCTGTAAATCCTTCTAGGGATGCCAATTGCACTGCACATTCTGTTACGCCAGCAGAGTGTGCGGCTGTAAAGTTAGATTTAAAGTCAATGAGGTTCTTTACAAGAGACGCAATGGATACAAGCATGGTGAAATCATTTTCCATACCGTGCAGAGGTCCATGATCACGCATTAATGCATGCAGCTTGCTGTTTACAATATCCAGCCAGAAATCTTCTCTTAAGGCAATATCCATAAATACTTCAACAACCCCTGGATGAATCTCTTTGCCTGCCTTTTTTTTAAGCTTCGCCAGCACAGTTTCGGTCTGGTTCAGAATAAATACGTCACGCTTAATGAGCCGCTCCACATAATCTGCAAGAAAAAGTATCTGAGCTTCCAGAACATCGGGATCCTCAATAGGGCAATGCCAGTCGCACCATTTTCTGTGATGAAACCTTACAATCCTTGCGGCATCCTCGAGGATCGGAGTCATCCTGAAGAGCAGTTCACCAATAACGCAGTGCGGTTCAGTTTTTTTTGTTTCAAACGCATGGAGCTTTATTTTTTCTTCAGGCGCCAATGCCCCAATATCATGGAGCAGAGCTGCCTTATATAATTTATCTACAGATGTCTCTGGCAGTTTGGCGGCAAGTGCAATCTGCCACGCAATATACGAAGTACGCAGTTGATGGGAGGCAACCACAGGACTGACCATTTCAACTGCATCGGAAATAGAAAGCATCAAATTCCCAATGTTGGTCTTAACTTTTTCAATCATGAATATCCATCCTTGTCACATAGTTTAATTTCACAAATTTTAATTCTGAATAGTCAAGGGAATACACTTTTATTGGGCTGCGATATACTCAACTATTAAAAAATAATGTTAAATTTTTACTCCGTTGACATCAAACTTTAACCTTTTGCGAAAGTATAAAATTCTCCAACCCCCTGGTTGGAATTTATAAAAGCAAGAGAAATTTCTATATCCGACCTACCAAAATAGTATATTGTCCACCATAACTTGAGCTTTCTCAAGTTCATATTTAACCATTCGGCATGTACTCAACTATTCTTAAAGAATGACAGAAATCTACTTTTAAAAATGACCATATATAATCATTACGGGGGGCCTGATCTCAATGTTTCCTCTTGGGATGATGGACAAGTAAGGCCACGAAAAGGTATAACTCTTACCATTACACTGATAAATATAAACAGGGGCCACAGTGAATCGGACATAGCGCTTTGATAAACTGGAAGTGGGCTGGGGCAGGGCTAATCAGAGTGTACTTGGGTGTTAATAGTGTAAATCTTAAAGCTACCTGACTCACAACTTGAAAAGCAGGAGAAGATTATCGGACTGAATTTTATTTTAGGTAATTCAACCATGTATAACCTTTTAGAAACCCCAGAATTCTATAACAACATCTTCAATACCATTTCTGATCCACTTTTTATCTCTGATTATGAAAACGGTCATATCCTGCAGGCCAACAAGGCTGCGGCTAATTTTGCCGGACTGCCCCTGGATGAGTTAATCGGGAAGACCTTGATTGAGCTGGGAGGGTGGAAAAATAAGGATGAGAGGTGGAAATTTATACGCAGACTTGAGCATGATGGCCATGTAGAAAATTTGCGTCTTGACCGTATTTTCAAGGATAGGCGCATTGTTGTCTATATACATGCGGCTAAGATAAATTTTCAAGGCAGGCAGGCAATACTGGTACACATGAAAGATGAAACTGCTGATGCAGTTAAAGCCGAAAAATTGCAGATCAGTGAACAGAGACTCAGGCAGGCAGAGAAGATCGCCTTGCTTGGACATTGGCAATATATTGCTGAGTCAGGCCATATTCACTGGTCTGAAGGGATGTTCAGCCTACTTGGGTATGACAAATCTGATACAAAACCTTCCCTATTAAAATTCCTACGCCGGATCGTACCTGAAGATAGAAGGGATGTCCTGCAAAGTTACAGGAATGCCATTACTAGGAGTAGTTCAGAGTTTTCCATAATTTTTAGGATCAGGAGGGGATTCGATGATATCAGGTATATTAGGGAAACAGGTTCACTGAACTTCAAAGAGCGGTTGTTTGTTTCTTCAATGGGTGTCCTTCAGGATGTCACCAATGAACATAAATTGACCCTTGATTTGCATAAAAGTGAACAGCGTTGGCGAAATACCTTTAATGCAGTCAGGGCAGGCATTATGCTGATTGACAGGAATAAAAGAATAATACTTGCCAACAAGGCAGTAGCAGAAATCTATGGAGTTGATCTCCGTTCATTGCCCAACGCATGTTGTTGTGACGTGATGAATTGCGGGGAAAAAGGCTGCGATCAGTGCGCAATAAATAGGGCAATACATACAGGCAAAACGGAAAACATTGAGATAGAACTCCCAACAATTAATAAGTCCATCATGTTAAATGCAGCGCCGGTAAAGGACCAACGTGGCAATATTGACTATATAGTACATGTATCCCACGATATCACAAAATTGAAAGAAACCGAACAGATGCTGAGGCATGCCCAGAAGATGGAGGCAATAGGTACGCTTGCTGGAGGAATTGCTCATGATTTTAACAACATACTTACTGCAATAGTAGCCAACACCGAACTGGCCATGCTGCACAACAAAACAGACATGCAGTTGCAGCAATTTCTTAAAAGGATATTGCTGTCATCTACCAGAGCCACTGATCTTGTCAGGCAGATTTTGACTATAAGCAGGCAGAGTGGAGACGAACCGGAGATCACTTCCCTTACATCTCTTG
The DNA here is from genome assembly GCA_026996955.1 of Deltaproteobacteria bacterium. Lineage (GTDB taxonomy): Bacteria > Desulfobacterota > Dissulfuribacteria > Dissulfuribacterales > QOAL01 > S144-17. Next base: position 197 of record JALWJV010000139.1, on the reverse strand, counting down.
TCAAGGAAATCCTGAAAATGCTGCGCGCTGCTGTTCCTGCCACTATAGAATTAAGGACAGACATATCATCTGAGGATATTACAGTTTATGCCCCAACGGTTGATGGACTCGTAAAAAGTCCTTAAAATTATCTATCTGAAAATACAGTTAAAATTTAAAATAAGCCTTGCTCCTAATGTGATGATACGGTATAAATA
>JALWJV010000138.1 GCA_026996955.1 Deltaproteobacteria bacterium | reverse complement strand
TTGATCGGAAAAGATCAATGACGTTTGCGTTCCAATGCTAATGAAACTTTCGATTGTACGTTTTGCTGGTAGCTATCTGAACAGTAAGGTTAAGTTAGGCGATTGTCATATTATTAGCGCTCTATCCACCAAAGCGGACTCCACTATATAGGCAATGTGGAGAGCCCTATGACCAAGGGGATACTGCAAAGATGGCAATTCCAGACGATAAACTTAGTCATCATTAAACCACCTATAGAGCGCCGGCACCACAAGAAGCGTAAGTATTGTTGACGTTATCAGGCCGCCGGTTACAACTGTTGCAAGGGGCCTCTGGACTTCACTGCCGGTACCGTGACTGAAAAGAAGCGGGATAAGACCAAGTGCAGTGGTGACCGCAGTCATTATAACAGGCCTCATCCTCTGGCATGCCCCCTTGATTGATGCCCTGTCCACTGACATCCCTGATTTTACCAGCTGATTGATATAGGTCAGAAGGACCATACCGTTTTCAAGGGCAATGCCAAAAAGCGCAATAAAACCCACAGACGAGGGAACGGAAAGATTCTGGCCCGTTACATAAAGGGCAATTATGCCGCCAACCAGGGCAAGGGGGATGTTGATAAGGATAAGGAGGGAGTTTTTTACAGAGCCGAAGTTCATGAAGAGAAAGAGCATTATAACTGCCAAAGTGACCGGCACCACCAGGGCAAGACGTCTGTTGGCCTCCTGCTGAAGCTCAAACTGTCCACCCCAGTTCACCATGTATCCCGGTGGCAGATCTACCTTCTGCTCAATGGCTTCCTGACCTTCGGTTACAAATGAGCCAATATCTCGTCCCCTTACGTTGCACTGTACTGTAATAAAACGCTGATTGTGTTCCCGGGTGATCTGCCTTGGCCCTATTATCTCTTCAATGGTGGCAAGTTGGTCAAGGGGCACCCGAATATTGCCCGGCCCGGAAACAAGTATGTGCCTTATTGCCTGGGCGCTGTCCCGGGCCTTTTTTATAAAACGAACGTAAATATCAAAACGCCTTACGCCTTCAAAAATCTGGCCTGCGGTCTCCCCGCCTACAGCAGTCCTTATTACACTCTGGATATCCTCCACATTGATTCCATAGCGCGCAATGGCGCTCCTGTCTATGCGTATAAGCAGCTGGGGAGTACCTGTAACCTGGTCCTTCTGAACGTCCGACGCCCCCTTTATGCCCCTTATGACATTTTCTATCTCAGATGCCTTTTTCCTGAGAACATCCATATCAGGTCCAAAAATTTTAATTGCCAGTTCAGCCTTTGTGCCGGTAATAAGCTCGTCCACTGCAGCAGCAATAGGCTGGGTAACATTGAATTGCACACCGGGGAAAGACTCAAGCTCCTCACTGATAAGGTCATACAGACCTGCAGGTGTGGAAGCACTGGTCCACTGATCCTGTGGCTTAAGGGCTACGAATGATTCAGCGCTGTTTACAGGGTCAGCATGGGCACCTACCTCTCCCCGTCCCACACGGGATACAATACGGGTTATCTCAGGGAAGCGGTCCATGAGCCGCCTTTCATACCTCAAAACCGTCTTTTTTGCCTCGTCCAGGGAGATTGAAGGTGCCATTGTGGCCCGGATCAAAAGGTCCCCTTCATCGAGACGCGGCACAAACTCAGAGCCAAGCTGCGGAAGCACGATCAACCCTGCGCAAAGCATAAGGACAGCAAGCACAACTGCCAGAATACGATGCCTTACAAACAGGGTAACCGCAGGCGTGTAGGGTTTGAGGAGCATGCGCACTATCCATGCTTCCCTGACGGCATCTGGCGATTCCTTTTTCTTTGAGGGCATTCGCATTATCAGATTTGAGGCAACAGGCGCAATAAGGAGGGCATAAATAAGTGAGCCTACCATTGCAAGCGCAACGGTCTGGGCAAGGGGCCTGAATGTCTTTCCCTCAACTCCCTGAAGGGTAAAAAGCGGGAGAAAAACCATGATGATTATGGCAATGGCAAAGGTTATGGGCCGGGCAACCTCGGAGCAGGCTTCGCGGATGAGCTGGAGTCGCCCTTTGTCCCTGGGGGCCTCCCGGAAGATACGGTCCACGTTTTCAACCATTACAATTGTGGCATCCACCATCATTCCAATGGCTATTGCAAGCCCGCCAAGAGACATAAGATTTGCGCTTATGCCAACCATCTTCATGAGGATAAATGCGAAAAAAATAGAAAATGGAATGGAAAGCGCAACAACAATGCTTGCCCTGAACCCACCCATGAATATCAGCAGGACACCTGCAACAAGAAGCACGCCGCTTACAAGCGCATTGGTAACAGTCTCAACACATTTTGATACCAGGGTAGCTTGGTCATAGTAGGGGACAACCCGGACACCTTCTGGAAGAACACGGTTTATTTTCTCAAGCCGCTCCTTGACCCTGGAAATTACAGTGGAGGTATTGGTGCCAATAAGTTTTAAAACCATACCAACCACGACCTCTCCAACTCCGTTCATGGTGGCAAGGCCGCGCCTGATTTCACCTCCTACCGCAATATCTGCCACCTGGTTCAGATATACAGGTGTCCCGTCCTGGACCTTCAGCACTATGAGTTCAAGGTCGGCTATCCTTTCGGCAAGTCCAACAGAACGCACAATATACTCTTCTGAGTTCTTTACAATAAACTGGGCACTGGCATTGCCGTTATTCTCTCTTACCCTCTCAACCACTTCACCAATACTGAGGTTATATCTTAAAAGGTCCTCTGGACGGACCCGCACCTGAAACTGTTTTACCTGGCCGCCAAGGGAAAGCACTTCGGTAACACCAGGAACGGTCTGCAGATTGAACTTGATAATCCAGTCCTGAATTTCCCGCATCTCCTCAGGTGAGCGGTCTCCCTTTTCATCCTCAAGGACATAGAAAAGTACCTGGCCAAGACCTGTAGCTATGGGGCCCATTGCAGGCTGTCCGAATCCGGCAGGGATCTGCTCACGGGCCATATCCAGCCGTTCGTCCACAAGTTGCCTGGCAAAGTAGATGTTTGTGCCGTCTTCAAAATAGACATTGACCACCGACAGCCCGAAATTTGAAATGGAACGGACATCCTTCAGGCCCGGAAGGCCGGACATGGCAGCCTCAACAGGATATGTGACGTACTTTTCAACTTCCTCTGGTGCAAGTCCATGGGTTTCGGTAAATACCTGGACAAGACACGGGGTTACGTCGGGAAAAGCATCAACAGGAAGTTTTTTATAGCTGTACCAGCCTGCGCACATGACAAAAAGCCCCAGTACGCACATGAGAAGCTGATTACCAAGGGCAAACCGTATCAATCTTTCCATGATTATGCTTCCATCAAATTAATGGTTGTGTCCGTCGCCAAATGCGCCTCTGGAAAGCTGCGCCTTTATGGTAAAGGCGCCCTTGCTGACATAGGGCTGCCCCTGGGACAGTCCAGATAAAATCTCTACCTTTTTCCCAAACCTGCGGCCGGTTACAACAGGTACAGGCTCAAAACCCTTGTCAGTCTTAACAAAAACCACTGTCCTGTTTTCAAAGGTCTGGATAGCATCACTGCTTACAACAAGCGGTGCATCACTCTTTCCAACAGCCACCTTTCCGGTAACAAAAAGGCCTGGCCTGAGCTTTCCGTCACTGTTTTTTATAATAACCCTGGCCTTTGCAGTTCTGGTATTTTCATCAACCTGAGGGCTTACCCAGGAAATCTGACCTTTCACTTCAGGAATGCCGTGACCTGCATTGATTAAGACTGTCTGACCTTTGCGGACATACCCAAGGTCCTTCTGATAAACATTCAAGTCAACCCATACGGTAGATAGGTCTGCAATGGTGAAAATATTGGTGTCCGCAGCCACACTTTCTCCAAGTGTCAGGTGCTTTTCTATTATTGTGCCGCAGATGGGGGCTCGTATCTCAAAACGGGTACCTGAGGCATCATGTGCCCTGGTCATGGTCTTGATATCAGCCTCGGTAAGCCCAATGGCATGAAGCTGCTGTTCAACGGAATTTTTTGAAATGCGCGCCTCTGTAAGTGCCTGCCTGGCATTAAGATACTCCTGCTCACTGGTTATGCGTTTTTTCCACAGCCTTTCCTCACGCCTGAAATTTGCAGCAGCTATTTTTTCTCTCTCAGTGGCAGCAAGATATGATGCCCTTGCCTCTGCAAGTTCACGGCTTTCAATCACAGCCAGAAGGTCACCCTTTTTTACCTGTTCTCCAGCGGTTTTAAGTACCTCAACTGCAATGCCTGATACACGGGGAACAACGTGGGCAAGCTTGTCTGCATTCAGGACTATCTCACCAGGAAGCTCGATAACTCTTTCTATGGTGCCGGGAGACGCATTTTCCACCACTATCCCAAACTCCTTGATCTCATCCGGCGAAAGTACAACCACATCTTCATGACCATTGTCATCATGCTCCATGTGGCTGTCCCCGGACTCACCGTCATGGGCATCATGGTCATGATCTTCTGACAACTCATCTTCTGAATGGCTGTGATCATCATGAGCTGAAACGCTGCCCAGGGCATTTACACTTTTTTCACCGGCAATGGAATTTTGCATACAGGGCCTTGAAAAAAGCAGCATGGCCACAATCATAACGCTAATAAAACAATAAAAAGACAAACTTTTATTCATCATTTCCACCTACGTTGTTTCCTGCTTTGAGGCTTATTAATCCTGTAAGACCTTCTATTTCAGTACGTATAAGATGATAGTCTTCAAGGGCAGCAATGTACTGCCTTTTCACATTAAAAAGTGTGCGCTGTGCGTCAAGAAGCTGCATGAGATTAAATTTTCCCTCCATATATCCCTGTTCTGTTGCCTGATATGCAGCCTGTGCCTGTGGCATGATATCCCGTTTAAGCACCGAAGCCTGTGAGTATGCTGCACGAAGTCTCTGGAGCCCGGACAAGAGCCTTGATTTCAGGGATATTACGGCTTGGCGCCTGCTGTACCTTGCGCTTTCAAGACGTGCAGACGCCTCCATCACACCACCCTGATTGCGGTCAAAAACAGGTATGGGAACAGTTATTCCAAATACAAAGGCATTATCGTCAGTTTCCTGAAAATTCCTTACTCCGGCACTGAGGGATATATCCGGAATGGATTTTGCCCTTGCAAGTTCAAGCTCTGCGCTTTTTCGTGCTATTTCGCTGTCCCATTTTGATATATAAGGGCTGTTGTCAAGCATTTTTATAAGCTTTTCAGGAGACTGCGGCTCGCTGATAACCTCCAGGTCTCCTGCGGCTCGCTTAAAAAACACCTGTTTGTCACCCCCGTATGACGAAAGCTCCTCCCTGGCTGCATTCAGTTCCCTTCGGGCCTGCATCGCCTCATTTCTGGCAGCGGCAAGCTCAATCAGGGTCCTGGTCTTTTCAACAGGAGATACCTTGCCGGCTGCAACACGTTCATCAATTACTGCAGCAGTCTTTTCCGCAACCTGCACAAGAGCCTGG
>JALWJV010000137.1 GCA_026996955.1 Deltaproteobacteria bacterium | reverse complement strand
CTCCCTGTTCGTGGCCGGCTGTTTTGCAAGAGACTGGGATGATGCGATCTGCCAGAAGTTACCAGCTCCGTCACCTTTTATAGTATCTGTCACAATACTCCTGGTTACTGGTTTAACCTGGTCTGCAAACGCATTTACAAGACACGCGTCACAAAGCAGGTTGATAAGACGCGGGAAACCAAGGGTCTGTGTGTATATCTCTTCCAGGGCATCCTCGGAAAAACAGGACCCTACGTCATCACAGCCTGAGACCTTTAGGCGGTGGGCAATGTATTCCTCTGTTTCCTTTTCGGTGAGAGGATTGATATGATAGTGTACAGAGATTCGCTGGGCGAGCTGTCTTAAGGAGTGGTGAGTTAGTTTGTATTTTAGTTCCGGCTGTCCAACCAGAAAGATATGAACAAGATAGTCCTTGGTGGTCTGGAAATTTGAGAGCAGTCGTATCTCCTCAAGAGTTTCCATAGAGAGGTTCTGTGCCTCATCAACTATTAGTACAGCCTTTTTCCCCTTGGTATAGATGTCGATGAGGAATGATTTGAGTTTGTCAAGTTTCTGGGTATGGGTTTCGTTTTCGTTCCACGGAAGTTCATAATCATCAAGGATTAGGTTAAGAAATTCTTCTGCTCCAACTGTAGTATTGAATATTGATGCGACAACAGTATCCTCTGTCATGCGTCTGAGCATGGTTTTTACAAGAGTGGTTTTGCCTGTACCTATTTCACCGGTAATAACGATGAAACCTGCTTGGTGGCTAAGGCCATATTCCAGGTGGACAAGGGCAAGTTTGTGCTGCTGGCTTAAAAAGAGAAATTCCGGATCAGGAGGGAGTTTGAACGGACACTCCTTGAGTTTGAAAAAAGATTCATACATGGATTAATTATTGTTGGCTATATGAGGATTTTGATGGCAAGGGAGGTACAGTAAGGCGGCAGTACCGTGAATTTTCAAAATTTGGGAATTCTAATCGCTGTAACTCCCTTTAATTTTAGCAAGAAAACCATGTTTTGAAACGCTGCTACGGGATAAAGAAAGTTTTTTTGATACGAATGCGTTTCAGGTCAATAACCCCTGTAATCATAAGAAGGGCAGTATCGTGCCGGTACGCGGTTCAGTGCAATACCAAGAAGGTTTGTATGGCTTATCTCCTCCATTGCCTTGTCCAGCTCTTCCTCCTTGCTCTTGCAGCTTCTTACCACCATAAGGGCGGTATCTGCATAACGGGCAAGATAAAGACCGTCTGAAAAGAGATTAAGGGGAGGACTGTCAAAAATAACCAGCCGTTCAGGATAGCGGTTTTTTATGTCAGTGACAAAATCATGCATTGCCGGACTACCAAGGAGGTCCGCCGGGTAGTCTGAAGGGGTTCCGGCAGTAAGAATGGTGAGCCTTGGTATTCCGGGGTTTATAAGCAGCTCGTTTAGAGGTGTGCCCTTTGTGAGATGTTCAAACAATCCTGCCTCTGCCTCAATTCCCATATATTTATGAATGGCAGGCTTGCGCATGTCTGCGTCAACCAGAAGGACTGTCCTGGATGTCTCCCTGGCAATACTTATGGCGAGGTTTATCGCAGTTATGGTCTTTCCCTCCTTGGGGCCAGGGCTGCATACCATAATGGATCTGGCATCATTTTCCTTCATGGCCGTCTCAATTTTCACCCTGAGCAGGTTGTACTGCTCTATAATTATTTCCGGACAATCTGTAGTGAGTATCCCGTGCTTTTCAAGCACCGCCTTGTCAGCTGGGGTTACCCTGGTCTGGGTGTATACAGGCTCTATGTGTCCCGGTCTTGCCGCACATGCTGTTTTAACTTTGGGCGTATCTTCAGCCTGTGTTTTCTGCGGCGCAGGTGTAACTGGTGTGGTTTCTTTAGTAGTTTCTGAAGCAGGGGAGTCCTCGCCTCGCGCCTGCTGTGCCATCTCCAGTGCCTTTTCTAGCTTGCTCATTTTATTTTTTCCCTTTTACTTCGTCTGCATTCAATATGGAAACCAGAGGTGACCGGCCAGTTATGCGTTTAATGTCTGCCGGTGTGCGAATGGTGGTGTCTGCCATTTCAACAATGGAGGCGATACCAATTCCTATTCCAATACCAAGCACCAAACCAATCAGAATAATCGCTATACGGTTGGGCTTGACCGGTTTTTCAGGAAGCTGAGGCGGATCAATTACGGTGAATTTTTCACTTGCCTGGCGTTGTTCAAGTGTCTGTCCCTGCTTAGCCTCCATGAGTTTTGCAGTTATCTGCTTGTATTCTGCCTGCGCAGTCTCATAATCCCTGTTAAGTTCCCGGTACTCCCGCTCCACTTCAGGCATCTTTTCAAGCCGCTTTATGTATTCTTCCCATTTTTGGGTAAGGTCCTTCTTCCTTGCCTCAAGTCCTGCCAGTTCGATCTTGGCTGCCTTGATCTGTGTCTGAAGGTTGATGTAAGCCGGATTGTCCGGTTTGCCCACATAGGTTGAGCTTGAGGATGCCGAAGCAGGCAGAGATGCAATTTTTTTCTTAAGCTCGCTTATCTCTTGCTTGAGTTTTACAATGTCCGGATGTTTGTCTTTAAGGTCCGCGGATTTTTTCTTGAGGTCTTCCTCTTTGAGTTTCAGAAGGTCAATAAGCTCCTGCCTGTTCTGGGTATTTCCGACTTCTTTCTCAAGATTTGCAATTTCCTGCCTCAGTTTGATCAGGTCAGGATGTCTGGGAGACAGGTTTGCCTCCATGCTTATCTCCTGGCTCCTGAGCATCTTCAGCTTTTGTACCGGGTCAGTAATAATCTGGCCAGTAGGACCCTGCACCGTGATGTCAGGAGATACTGTGGCAAGCTGTCCCTGAAGATATACAAGCCGGTTCTTTGCCTGTCTGATCTGGGAATCAATGTCGTCTATCTGCTGTCTCAACTGCCGTTCAGTCTGGAGATTCAGTCCCATGAGTTCAGGCAGCTCAGTAATATGTTTTTGTTTGAATGCAGCTATTTTTGCCTCAAGTTCCTGTGTGCGTTTGCGGTAAACCTTTGCCTGGTCCTCAAGGAAGCTGGTAGCAGTCTGAGCAAGCTCTTCCCTCATCTTGAGGTTGTGTTCAAGGAAGAGAGAGGTAAGTCTGTTTGTTACCTGCATGACCTTCCTCGGGTCTGTGCCCTCAAAGGAGACTGTAAAGGCGACATTAACAGTAACTGCCCGTCCACTTCTTCTGTCTGGTACTTCTGCACTGATCATCTCCACAGAGATGTCATCGCGCATCTTATCAATAATTTCCTCTGTGGCGAGTTTCTTTCGCTCTTCCGGGTAGAGGTCAAAGTCCTTGATGATTTTAAGCAGCACCTGTCTGCTTAGAATCTGGGCGCTGATTGCCTTAATGCGTTCTTCTGCGAAACCGGTAACAGTAGTACGAACCAGGTCCTGGGGAACCTGCTGTGATTCGATCAGAATGGTGGATGATGATCTGTAAACAGGTGGAAGGAGATAGGCGATAGCTACGGCTATGCCAACGCAGATGAAAAGCGGAAGCAGAATATGCCATTTTCGCCTGTGTAGAAACTGTTTATAATCATCAAGAGTGGAAAAAGTTTCCTGGTTTTGTTCCTGTTTCATGACATGAATCCCTTGAACTATAAATTTTTATTTCCTGGATTGAGCGATTGTCGGATTTGCTGTAGATCCGCGAAAGGGAAATTCCCATAATAGTCGGCTGGGAATTTCTCTGACAAAGGAGATGCAGTGAATCCGGCAATCCCGAAGGGTTTCAAAATTTGAAGAGTGTGATAGATATAACTCCTTTTAATATCATATAAAATCATTTCTTCAAACTTTTGAAACGCTCAATTCAGGTATTCAAAAGTTAAGGTGAAGATTAAAGTCCTTGATGTCTATTCTGAACATGACCCTGTTTCGATCCCTGTTGTTGTTATCATGTTCATTGTCATCAATATATTGATAGCTGTACTGGATGCCCACATCTATGTATCGGGTCAGCCGATATGTAAGTGTTGGGAAAACCGAGTATGTGTAGTAATCCTGGTCGTAGGTGAGGTTCTGGGACTTTATGTGGGATATAGCACCCCTGATTCTGCTTCTTAGCCTTTCTGTAAGGCGCCAGTTAAAAACGGTTGTCAGGTAGGAGCTTACCACAGGCTCTCCATAACTGCTGGGGGTGACTCTCCGTTTGAAGTCTGCGTCTATGTCGCCCCTGTCGAACAGCCATTTAAGCTGTGCCTCTGCAACCCAGCCCCAGTAGTGATCATTCTGGGTTTCCGTGCGTGTGTGAAACAGGTAATCGGTGCCTGTCCATATAATTTCATCCACTACAACAATATCAGTTTTTGCATCTGTGTAGTTAACACCGCCAAGTGCCTTGGCATACAGGCGTTCTGTGAAATTCCGTTCAAGGCCGAACATCAGGTCTGCACTGCGGTAGTCCCCTGTGTCAAAATTCATCTTGCCTATGTCAGGACGTATAAAGAGTCTGGTCTTCTGGTCTGAAAACAGGTATGAGTAGTTTATGTAAAAATAGAGGGTGTCATAGTCAACGCTGCCGTGATGGTATTTGCCCCAGTCATAATCAACCTTGTACCATGGTAATGAGGCAGAGATGGTGCTTCTCTCCGTTAACTTCCACTCCACCTCTGGTGAGACAGCATAGACCAGCCTGTCCTGACGCCGTACAAGCTGTCCGGTTTCAGTTAGAGTCTGATCAAGGGTTGTGTCATCAGCAAATCTGCCAGTAAAGGAGAAAGCCAGCCTTTCTGTCTGCTGTCTTCTGGCTGAAAGGTTAACATCCACGTCAAAGGTGTCCAAATCGTTTTCTGTGTTATAATGTTGTCCTTGCCCATTAGTTTTGAGGTCAACCGTGTTCCTGGCATCCTGATATTTTATATCAAGGCCTGGGAGAATTTCATAAATCCAGTCGTCAACAGGCTTTCGCTTGGTGAAGATGATGTTGTCATCATAGGTCAGGCGGGTGCCAAGGGAGGGCCTTATGGTGGTCAGCCCGGCCAGTGATATTCGACATTGGCCTGAAACAAACATAAAGGCAATGAAAAAAATTATTAATGTCTGGCTGGCCAAGTATTCTTTGGTGTAGGAATGGTGCATGATTATATCATCGTGGTAAAAGTCTAGTGAAACCTAATTACTGTCGATACGCTGAACAGTTACAACCTAAATTGAGCGATTGTGAAACATACTCTAATTACGGCACAAGAACAACGTCTCCACTTTGTAGTTCAATATTCTGTTCCAGATTTTTTCCACTTGCTATGTCATTGTAATCAAAATCTATTTTTGTCTCACCAGATGCAGTGTGACGAATTATTACAATGTCACTGAGGTCAGCAAATGGATTAGTGCCGCCTGCCATACTCAGTGCCTGAAGTACGGTAACCCTTGGAAGCACTACGAACATACCTGGTTTGTTGACCTTACCTATTACATATATCTTGTATGACTCAATTTTGACAGGGGTAACGG
>JALWJV010000136.1 GCA_026996955.1 Deltaproteobacteria bacterium | reverse complement strand
ATTCAGGTAGGTGAGGTAATCTTCAAGCATGCTGCGTACTTCCGGGTCATCTTCAATTATAAGAATACTTTTTTTCTCAGACATTTTTTTGGTTAATCTGTAAGCTGTTTATTTGTTATGGGCTGAAATCGCCACGTTCAATCTTCATGGAGGCAACCATTGACAGCGCGCTTATCTCATCAATGGCTCCACGAAGGGGATCCTCTGCGGGAAGTGCATCCCTTAATTCAGTCAGTGCACTCACCTCATCCTTAAGTGCGGCAGCCATTGGCTCAATGTTATAGGCGGGATCACTGTTTTGGGTAAGCATGACGCTCAGGTGTTCAATCAACTGAATTGCCTCGCTTCCTGCTGCAAGGGCGTCAGACTGTGCGGATGACTGAACGGGGTTTTGAATAAACGGGGTGTTAAAGACAGGGGCAGTGTCATTTGTCTGTCTGGATGCACCTGTTTCTGACATCTGGTCAAGCAGCTTTGAGAAGGCTCCTGGTCCCTGGGCCTTTTTGTCTGCAGAACCGTTTTTAATGCCATTAACGCCTGGAATGTGTAAATCTGGATTTATCTTCATAATCTTACCCGGTGGTATCCTGAACATGCCGGAATAAATTGCCTATCACCTCAACTTAGGTATCAGCAAAACAACATGCGCAGGATTGCCTCTTTTAGAGAATGCTAAATGAAACCTGTAATGTCAACAAGAAGTTGTATGTTAGCGTCGGTAATTTTCACGTTGCCATTGCTCAAACCAATATACTGATTTATCATGCGCCGTATGGATAATGTAAGAAAAAATACCAAAACACGCACAATTCACGTAGGTTCTGTGCCGGTTGGCGGAGGCAATCCTGTTGCCGTGCAGTCCATGACCAATACCGATACCCGTGATGTGGCAGCCACTGTTGAGCAGATTAAGAGGCTCGAAGAGGTGGGCTGCGAGATTATCAGGGTCGCAGTGCTTAACATGGATGCCGCCAGGGCAATTTCAGAAATTAACAAAGCAATTTCCATACCACTGATTGCAGATATCCACTTTGACTGGCGCCTTGCAGTTGCTGCCATGGAGTCCGGTGCAAAGGGAATTCGTATTAATCCCGGAAACATAGGTGGAGAGGAGAAGCTTAGGAAGGTTGTTGACAAGGCGCGTGAATACAGTGTGCCAATACGGGTTGGAGTAAATTCCGGCTCCCTGGAAAAGGACATCCGCAAAAAATACGGTGGCCCCACACCTGAGGCACTGGTTGAAAGCGCAATACGCAATGTCAACCTTGTTGCCGACATGGGGTGGGAGGAGATGAAGATTTCCATCAAGTCGTCAGATGCAATGGCCACTGTTGAGGCGTACCGGTTGCTGTCACAGCGTACTGATTTCCCACTTCACATCGGCGTTACAGAGGCAGGCGGGCTCATTGCAGGGACTGTCAAGAGCAGCGTGGCACTTGGCGCCCTGCTAATGGAGGGGATTGGCGACACCATGAGGGTATCCCTTACCAGGGACCCAGTGGAAGAGATAATTGTTGCCTATGAGATACTTCGCGCAGTTAAACTGCGTCATCGGGGGCCGGAAATAATTTCCTGCCCCACATGCGGAAGGTGCGAGATAGACCTTTTCAGCCTTGCCAGAGAGGTGGAAGAAAGGGCGAGAAAGATTCCGCAGCCTGTAAAACTTGCCGTGATGGGGTGCATTGTTAATGGTCCCGGAGAGGCAAGGGAGGCAGATATCGGTGTTGCAGGCGGCAAGGGCAAGGGGATTATCTTCAAGGGAGAGAAGATCCTTAAAAAGGTGGATGAATCCCAGCTGCTTGATGCCTTCTGGGAAGAGGTGGAGAAGGTGGTCAGGGAGTATGATGCTGCACATAAACTATAATGTTTGGAGCTATTAAAATATGCGTTACTCAAAGATGTTCATCCCAACCCTGAAGGAGGTGCCTGCTGAGGCAGAGGTAATCTCTCACAAACTCATGCTCAGGGCAGGGATGATTAGAAAGCTTGCCTCAGGGCTTTACACATATCTTCCCCTGGGGCTTCGGGCCATCAGGAAGGTTGAACAGATTGTCAGGGAGGAGATGAATGCAGCCGGTGCCCAGGAACTGCTCATGCCAATTGTGCAGCCTGCAGAGCTGTGGCAGGAGAGCGGCAGGTGGGAGCATTATGGCCGGGAGCTTCTTCGCTTCCACGACCGCCATGAACATGCGTGCTGCCTCGGCCCCACCCACGAGGAGGTAATAACAGACATCGTCCGCAAGGAGGTGCGCTCATACAGGGACCTGCCCCTTAATCTTTACCAGATACAGACAAAATTCAGGGATGAGATAAGGCCCCGGTTCGGGCTCATGCGTGGCCGTGAGTTCATCATGAAGGATGCCTACAGTTTTGATGTGGATGAAGAGGCGCTGGACAGACAGTACGAGGCCATGTACCGGGCATACTGCAACATATTTGAGCGCTGCGGCCTTGAGTACCGTCCAGTTGAGGCTGATACCGGAAGCATTGGCGGAAAGGCATCCCACGAGTTTATGGTAATCGCCGATACTGGTGAAGATGTGATAGCATGCTGCACCCAATGTGAATATGCTGCAAATGTTGAGCTTGCCCCTGTAAAGGCAAAGGAGGGTGGCAGTGATTCAGCTTCCGCCAGGTGTGACAAACCGCTTGAAAGGGTCTCAACTCCCGGTGTCCACAGCGTAGAAGACGTTGCGGAATTTTTGGGCGTTAAGCCTTACCAGGTGGTGAAAACCCTGGTGCTTGAGGCAGACGGTGAGCCTGTTGTTGCGTTTATTCGCGGGGACAGGGAGCTTAATGAGGTAAAGCTTCAGAGGCTTCTTGGTGCAGAACGCCTTGTAATGGCCTCTGATGATGTTGTCAGAAGGGTTACAGGTGCTCCGGCAGGTTTTGCCGGGCCCATTGGGCTAGCTGCTGATGTGAGAAGGGTTGCAGACAACTCTGTGGCTGGCTGTTCATGTTTTGTGGCAGGGGCAAATGAGGCAGACGCCCATGTGATTAATGTGGAATGGAGCCGTGATGCAGAGTTACCAGAGCTTTCTGATATTGCAGTGATCAGGGCAGATGACCCTTGCCCCTCATGTGGAGGCGTTATTGAGCTTAAGCGCGGCATAGAGGTGGGCCACATTTTCAAGCTTGGCACGAAATACAGCGAGGCCCTTGGGGCAAAATTTCTCGATTCCAATGGAAAGGAACAGACCATTGTAATGGGCTGTTACGGCATTGGCATTGGCAGGACAGTGGCCGCAGCAATAGAACAGAACCACGATGACAGGGGGATTATATTCCCAAGACCCTTAGCCCCCTTTGATGTGATCATAAGCCTTCTTGACGAGAGGGATCAGGAGCTTTGCCAGGTTGCAGATGATCTTTACAGTGCCCTGAATTCCCAGGGCCTTGACGTGCTTCTTGATGACAGAAAGGAGCGTCCAGGTGTCAAGTTCAAGGATTCGGAACTCATCGGTATTCCAGTAAGGGTAACCATTGGAAAGAAGTTCAAGAAGACCGGGGAGATTGAGATTACACCAAGGGCCACCGGTGAGACAGTTAATGTCAGTAAGGAACAGGCAGTTTCATCTGTAAGGGAACTGTTGGGGCAGGAAGCAGGCAGGGCAGACTGATAGATGATCCGCATAAATGACATACTGGATCAGGTCAATTCTTACATGCCTGATGCAGATACAAGCCTCATCCAGAAGGCCTATGTATATTCTGCCAAGGTCCATGCAGGCCAGACACGCCTTTCCGGTGAGCCGTATCTTTCCCATCCCCTTGCCACGGCATTCATACTTGCACAGCTCAAGCTTGATGTTGCAAGCATTGCCGCAGGGCTTCTGCACGATACCATAGAAGATACCCTTGCCACGTTTGAAGAGCTGCAGGAGTTGTTTGGCACAGACGTGGCAGAGATCGTTGAGGGTGTCACAAAGATCAGCCAGATAGAGTTCCAGAGCAAGATTCACAAGCAGGCGGAAAATATCCGCAAGATGATCCTTGCAATGTCTAAGGATATCAGGGTGCTGCTGGTAAAACTTGCAGACAGGCTTCACAACATGCGTACCCTTAATTTCCAGAGGGAGGAGAAGCAGGTCAAGATTGCCAGAGAGACACTTGATATCTATGCGCCACTTGCAAGCAGGCTTGGTATCGACTGGATAAAGCGGGAGCTTGAAGACCTTTCGTTTCAATACATGTACCCGGTTGAGTACGAGGCACTTTCAAGGGACGTTGAGGCCAGGCTTGGCAAACGCAAGGTCTATGTGGAGGAGGTGAAGGAGATCATCTCCCGGAAGATGGCAGAATACGGGCTTTCGTGCCGGGTGCTTGGAAGGCCCAAGCATCTCTTCAGTATTTTCCGGAAGATGCGGAGGCGTAACGTCACCCTGGATGAAATATATGATCTGATAGCCTTTCGCATCATCCTCAATACTCCAAAGGAGTGTTACGAGGCCCTTGGAATCGTCCACTCTGTCTGGAAGCCGGTGCCCGGCAGGTTCAAGGATTACATAAGCCTTCCCAAGGCAAATATGTACCAGTCGCTTCACACCACTGTAATTGGTCCATACGGTGAACGCATGGAGATCCAGATACGCACCGAGGAGATGGACAAGATTGCAAGCGAGGGAATCGCTGCCCACTGGCTCTACAAAGAGGGAAAGGTGGTGCAGAAGGAGCAGGCAAAGCAGTTTGACTGGCTTACCCAGCTCATGGAGTGGCAGAAGGAGCTTGAAGACCCAAGGGAGTTCCTGGAATCTGTGCGCATGGACCTCTTTTCCAATGAGGTCTATGTCCTCACCCCTGATGGTGACATAAAGGAGTTTCCAAGCGGGGCAACTCCCATTGACTTTGCCTATGCCATCCATACAGAGGTTGGGCACCACTGTGCAGGAGCCAAGGTAAATGGCCGCATGGTGCCGCTTAAGTACGAGCTTCAAAACGGCGATGTTGTTGAGATAATCACATCAAAACACCATGTTCCAAGCCGCGACTGGTTGAAGATTGCCAAGACAGGCAGGGCAAGGGCAAGGATAAGGCAGTGGATAAAGACTGAGGAGCGTGAAAAGAGCCTTGCCCTGGGGCGTGAGCTGTGCGCCAGGGAGTTCAGGAAGCACCGTCTTGATTTCAATGAGTTTGTCAAATCAGGCGGCGGTGATATTGTTGCATCGTTTTCATTCAAGAGCCTTGAAGACCTTCTTATTGCAGTGGGTTATGGCAAGATTTCCCCCACCCAGATAGTGGGTAAACTGGTACGGGCTGATGCAAAGGACGACCAGGATGAACAGCCCGAGATAGTCCAGGAAGAATCCAGAAAACACGGTGCCGGCAATCAGGGTGTGCTGATCCACGGCCATGATGATATAATGATTCATCTTGCCAAGTGCTGTACGCCGGTTCCCGGAGATGATGTGGTCGGGTACATTACCAGGGGAAGGGGAATTACGGTTCACAGGACAAACTGTCC
>JALWJV010000135.1 GCA_026996955.1 Deltaproteobacteria bacterium | reverse complement strand
ATATTGCGCTGCGCCGTGGCAACTGTAGCAGGAACAAGGCAGAGTATCATGATCATTAAGGCAGGGCGGGCAGCATTTCTGGCCGTTGCACATTCAAACAACAACCCGGTAAATCCAATACAGAAAAAAACTGATGGCAGGTAGAGATAGCGTTCAGCCAGAGGAGTCCAGGCAACTCCAACCAGGGTAATCAGAATGGCCGGAATGATCATAAAACCGGAGGCAATGAGCAGTAAAGCGGAATTGGACCGGAATTTTGAGAGGCCATATACCCCGGCCAGCGCTGCAATTCCAACAAGCAAGTAAGCGTTGGAAATTGATACAATTGTGAAGTTTAGAGGAAGAGGTAAGAAGAGTTTTTTTACATAAAACCCGAATACCTTAATGGAAATCCTGGCAGTGTTCAATAAATCAAAGTCTCTGCTAAGAAGCCATTTAAGGCCTAAATCATGTTCCTGGTGTTTGGTCCATCTTGAGATACCGTATATGATTAGCCCTGCCATAATAGGGGAAAAGAGAATCAGGCATTGTTTGACCCTTTGAGTTATGCTGATCCGCTCTTTTCCCGGCACACGCCAGAACAAAATTATTATTGCCGCAGCCGGTACTATAAAAATAGTCATCTCCTTGCACATTGCGCCAACAATCATGAGGAGGGATGCCAGGGCAATATAGATTGTCTTTTCTTTTTCAATTCCCCTGATAAGCGATATCAAGGCCATAAGCATAAAGGATGTGGCAAGGGGATCGGTGCGTCCTGAGATCCAGTTTATTGATTCTGTGTTGATGGGGTGAATGCCGAAGAGCAGAGCTGCAAGCAGGGGGAGTTCGTATTTTTGATATGTCTGTTTTTTGAATATTATTTTTGCCAGGAAGAATACCAGTAGTGTGTTAATCGTATGAATGATGATATTTTCAAGGTGCATGAAACCAGGCTCAAATTGCCACAGTACCTTGTCAAGAAAATAGGTAAGAATGAGTAAGGGGCGGTAATAAAAACCTGATCCTGGAATGAGGAGGTTAAGGAGACCCTTAGATGCCGAGTGCTCCAGCTTTGCCATCATTTTCAGGTCATCAATTAAGAGTGTTCCGCCGAATATGGCCGGATAATAGACGCCGAGAATCACGAAAACCAGAAAAAGTGCCTTGTAAAAATTATTGACTTTCATTTGTCGGCACCTGGGCTTGAATAGTATCCAGGAAAAAATCTTCAAGGTTGTGGGCTACAGGATTAACACGTTCAATCTTTACGTTGTCGGCAAGTAGACGTGCTATGACACCATTTAGCTCACTGTTTGATACTTTAATTTCTTCTGTTTTGTTATCCTGGCCACGTATCTGGATGATATATCCTTCTATGCCTGTTGCCATAATGTGCTCAACACTGTCAATTGCCACCAGTCGTCCTTTTACAAGAATACCCACCCGGTCACACACTACTTCCACGTCTGATGTGATATGGGTACTGAAAAATACCGTCTTCCCCTTATTTTTCAGGTCCTTTATGATTTTTTTGACCATTGCCCTGCCTATCGGGTCAAGGCCGCTCATGGGTTCATCAAAGATAAAAAGGTCCGGGTCATGTAGAAGGGCCTGTGCCAGGCCCAGTCTCTGGGTCATGCCCTTGCTGAAACCCTTCAAAGGACGGTTAGCTGCGTCCAGCAGGTCAAGTGTTGCAAGGACTTGGTTGGTTCGTTCGGCGAGTGAGGATTCAGGCATGTTGAAACATTTGCCAGTGAAACTCAGATACTCTCGAGCTGTCATGAAGTCGTAGAATGCCGGATTTTCCGGAAGGTAGCCTATTTGCCTCCTTGCTTCTGCCTTGTTTGACTGAATGCCAAAAATCGTTGCCGAGCCGGAGGTAGCGCGGATTTGATCCGTAAGAATTTTTATTGTGGTGCTTTTACCAGCACCATTTGGTCCAAGGAAACCGAAAATTTCTCCCTTTTGTATTGTTAATGAGAGGTTGTCCAGGGCCCGTATTCTTTTTTTCTTTACTTTATACTCTTTGGATAAAGCATTTATCTCTACAATATTCATTTCGGATTATCGGAGTTTTTCCCGTGAAGGGCCAGCTTACTCGTGGTCTTAACCTTTCCATTCTTATCGACATAAAAATGCCCCCCATAAGGATCACGGGGCAATTTTTCAATATATCCGGAGGAGACCAGTGATTTCAGGTCACGGGGCGGGTGACCATTATCCCTTATGTATTTTCTGACAGCATCCTGGAGGTATTTTATTGCAGACAGTGCCTGAATCCTTAACTGGTACATGCGGCGTTCCCGGGCATCTGAGGCCTGTTTCAGCATGGTTTTCAAAAAGGCAATGCCCATTTCCGTGGCATCAGACTGGTAGTAATACCTGGCGGCCAGGGTAGCCAGGTACTGCTGTCCAGATAGTTCCGCAGCCCTTTGGAGGTATTTTGCCGCCTGTTTATAATCATGCAGGAAATAGCCATAGTTAAATCCTGTGAAAAATGGCAGGTACCAGTCCCATGTCCTGTATTTCATACCATACTCAAGCAGGGCGTTGACCTCTTTTACGCGTCCTACCTCCCATGTAAACGCGGCCTGGGCAAAATAGTAAATATCAATGTTATAGGGGTCCAGTTTTGCTGCTACGCATATTGTCCTGTACATGTTGTAATATTCAGCTGCAACGGGGATGTTGTGCCGCCATTTGTCCAATAAGGTGCCATAATAAAACAGTACCTTGAGCACATTCCACTGGGCAGCGAGAAGTTTTTGGTCAGCGGTTATATATTTCAGGACTTCTGCTGAAGGCGTATAGCCCAGTTTTACCAGGTCCGGCCTGCTTTTGAGTGAAGCAGAAAGGGGAAGTGTAACAGCAATGTATGCTGTCAATAAAATTATTGTAAGTACTAAGCGGTTCACCTGAATTCCTTTTTCTCAAATATGATTGATGCACAGAACAGAAGAAAAGAGGTGTATATCAGCCAGTAACAGACGGTATAAAAGATTGTATCCAGGGGAAGAGCTAAGGCATATGCAGCATATACCTGGTAATCGAAAGCAGAAAAATTAGGCAGCAGGTAATATAGTGCTTTTATGATATATTGCCCGGTTAATGATATGTCCTGGGCTCCGCTACCGGAGTTTATGTATTCATACAGTCCCTGGGTAGCGGACCCGGCAAGGAAGATCCCTATGGTACCAGCAATAGGAAGGAATATTGAGGTGCTTATTACCGAAAATAACAGGGCTACTACTGCAAGCAGTATGTATTTTGCACCTGACATCAGCATGGCGGTGAAAATGTTGGGCCAGGAAACCGGGATTTCTGACTGGTACTGGTGCGCCGCAAAGGTAATTGTCCCGTAGCCGATGATTCCCATTAAGCAGACCGTGAACATCAGGAACAGTGCAATGGCAGCAAACTTTCCAAGGAGATAGTCTTTGCGTTTTATGGGCATGGAAAGGACAGAAATTATGTAACGTTTTTCAATATCCTTCCATATTGAAAATACTCCCAAAAGTATGGAAAATATCAGCAGGGTAAATGAAAGGGAAGATAAAAAGAGCGTGATTGCAAGTTCCTGTACCTGGCGCATAGAGAACATACTTATTACAGGGACAAGTAAAAAAAGCAGAAGTGAGGCCCCTGCCAGTGCGTGTAGAAGACGATCTCGCTTAATGGCAACAAAGGTAGCTGAAAAGATAAGTTTGAAATGTTGCATGATAAGTAGTGTATGAATATGTCATTGTCGGTATTTTTCAGTTATTTCATATGGTTTTTATGATTATCATAAAAAAAGGGGTAGTGTACACTACCCCTTTTTTTTGTATCTTGAAAATTAGGACAATAAATTACATTTCTGTCCAGCTGCTGAAGTCTGCAGAGCCATCAGCTGTAGTAGGGGCACTAGGAAGGGATGCTGCAGTTCCGTCAATCCAGAAAATTTTCTGAGCGCCTGCGTACGAACCAAAGGTCTTGGCCCCTTTTGAGTGATATCCGGCAACGGAATAACTAAGGCCTGAGGTGCCACCGTCATAATCGATATAGACATTCTTTGACGTTTTAAATGTTTTTGCAGTGGAACCACTACCCAAAGTAACGGAATCTGTACCATAGGCGGCCCAAACCGGTGTTGAAACCAGAGAAATTATGCTGAATAAGAAAAAAATACGTTTCATATTTATTCTCCTTTTTTGTGTTCTATATTTTGCTGAATAATTTAGTGAGGATATTCTTGGTTATCAGCATAGTATGCTTCAACGTCTGTCATGAGATTCTTTACATCGCTCTTTGCTGTTGTATCAAACGCCTTTTGACGATATGAAGCAAACTGAGGAATAGCAATTGCCGCCAGAATACCGATAATGGCGACAACAATCATCAATTCAACAAGGGTGAAACCCTTTTGGGCTGATCTTCTTAATTTCTTGAAAAATTTAGGCATCTTGACCTCCTTATAAGTTAAATTAAAATTTGGATAATTAATGTTTGTTTTAGATTGCATAAGAAAAATAATCAGCGTTTAATTAACCTCCTTTGAATAATTTTAAGTTTATAGATGAAAATTTATTTTTTGAATGTCATGTCTGTTGCATGTGGTATCTGCAACATCAATGCCAACTTTGTTCTGATATTTCTTATCGAGAAAGTGGAGAAAAACTTTATTAAAAGCGGGATTTTTTTGCGAGATGTATGAAAAAAGTCTTTGTTGTCAAAAAATGGATTTGAGAGGTGTCAAAAAATGACACTTTTCTACTGAACCGCCAAGGCGCAAAGGACGCAAAGGGGCCTGAATCCCATCTGTTGAAATTGAACCTGTATTGACCGACTTTACTGTTTTATTCTAAGCCGCTAAAATCAGGTTTATGGAAGAAAAGACTCCTTGGAATATAAATTCTACGGAGATGCAGAGTTGGTTTCAGGCATTAAGATCAATATAAGGCGCAATTTTTTAGCATAATGGTTCAGACACTAAGGAAAGAACAGGAAGTTTTCACCTATGCCGATTACCTGCAATGGGAAGACGGCAGGTGGGAACTTATTGACGGCATTGTATATGATATGTCACCGGCTCCGTCCCGTATGCATCAGCGGGTAACAGGAGACCTGTTTGCAAAAATTCATGTACTGCTTCACGACAGCCCATGTGAGGTATATGTTGCCCAGTTTGATGTCAGGCTTCCTGACGGTGAGACCACAGCAGATGATGAAATTTTAACAGTTGTGCAGCCGGATATAGTTGTTGTATGTGATGAGCAAAAGCTTGATGATCGCGGTTGCATTGGCGCGCCGGACCTGGTGGTGGAGGTGCTCTCACCTTCTACTGCATTGCTTGATCTGAAGGAAAAGCGCGATCTGTACGAGAGTCATGGTGTGCAGGAATACTGGATCGTGCATCCTGTTGACAAGGTAGTTATGGTTTACCGTATGGATAATGATGGTGTCTATAACAAGGCCGAGATCTTTGGCAGCGCAGATATAATAGAAAGCAGT
>JALWJV010000134.1 GCA_026996955.1 Deltaproteobacteria bacterium | reverse complement strand
TCCCATAATAGTCGGCTATATGGGGATTCCTCTGACAAAGGAGATGCAGTAAATACGGCAATCCCGAAGGGTTTCAAAACTGGAAAGCTATAATTGCCATAACTCCTTTTTATTTCGTTGAAAAAATATTTTTTCAGATTTTGAAACGCTCAATCTAGGTGAAATTCACGCTGCAGCCTGCATCGTGCAGCAAACATTTACTTCAGTCTATCCGGTTAAAATTTCGGTTTGTTTAACAAAACCTCTTAAACACAAGACAACCTTGTTAGCCAAAACTGACACGTGAGCAGCTTATGATACAGTCAGCACAGGAATCCAGCAGCAAAATGCCCGGATACGCAGTTCCTATACTGTTTTTTAACATATCAGATGTTACTGCAGGGGCGGAACTAAGCTGGATCAGAGAGATAGTCACGGCACGCAGACTGACCAGGGTGCCAAATGCAAACGACTTTGTCTCAGGGGTGGTAAACATCAGGGGAGAGGTTATTTCAGTTCTCGACACCTCTGCTCTCTGTTTTGGCAGAAAAAGCCAAAATCACTCTCGCATCATCCTCCTTGACACCAGGGATGCACCCCTTGGGCTTGCAGTTGATAATGTTTCAGCAGTCCATTCAGTTCTGCCTGAATCATTTACCACTGCTGACCAGGACGAAAAACACGGAATCCCGCCTGAATACATTTCAGGAGTTACCATATTTGAAGGCAGCAGAACTCCGCTGCTGGATATACCTGCACTTTTGAAACACATACATAAAAACTTCCCTCATTTTAAGGAGGCTACGGAATGAAAGGCAAAACGGGAGGCATAAGTTTTCTTAGAGGCATGAGACTTCAGAGTAAAGTTCTCATTATGATCTCCATAGTTATGGCTGCAGTAGTTGCAGTCCAGGCTTACATATATTTTGCACAGCGGAACATTTTGATCACGACAGGTGAGAAGAACCTTGCAGAAGAAGCAAGGCAGCTTGCTGTAAATCTTCAGACCTATATTGAATCAAGGGCACAGGAGGTCAAGACCATTGCCCTTCTGGATGTAACCAGAAACACCCTTGCTCCAACAGGCGATCAGATATCCCCAGACAGTTTTTTGCAGGACCTGGCAAAACAAAGTAATGACTTTATTGCCTTTGTAATACTTGATAAATGGGGGAATTCAGTTGCCTCCGGATTGACCAGGCTTAGAGGGAAAAATTTCAAACCTGCAGAGTGGGGCTTTGTTGACCTTTCAAAGGGACAGGCAGCCCTTGCAGGCCCTGTGACACTGCCCGGAACCAAGCAGGAGAGGGGTTTTGGTATCTCAGCGCCTGTTTTTCAAAACGGAATCAGAACAGGAACAGTGCTTGGGATCATTGCCCCTGATGCATTTGGTTCTGTGCTTGGCCGCACCCTTAAAGTAATAAAATCGAAAAGCGGTACGGCGTATATCACAGACAACACGGGGAGAGTAATCATATCGGCTGACCAGGCACTTTCAGGAAGAGCGTATGCAAAGTGGATTAGCTCTGAAAAAAAACCACAGGGAATCAGGGAGGGAATCGGCTCTTCGGGTGAATCAGTTGCCGGATTTTACAAATTATCAGCAGTGTCCAACGTAATTCTCCCTGAATGGGCTGCAGTTGCAGAAATACCGGAATCAAACCTGGCTGCATCACTTGAAGGGGTAATTCGACACGGATTTATCGGTAACGGCATAATCTTCCTCCTTCTGATGCTCCTTGCCCATTTTATCAACACCAATGTTGTTAATCCCATTGTAAGAACATCTCAGCTCCTCAAACAGACAGCAGAAGACCTTGACCTTACCAGGCGTATTGAAGTGACCAGCAATGATGAAATTGGAAGAATGGCAGAGGCTGTAAACCACTTCCTTGATGCATTACAGTCAACCTTCCGTGAACTCATCCAGACCAGTGCGGATTTTGCAAAGGCAAGTATGCATGTTAACGAGGTTGCCTCCAGCATTACATCAAATGCAGAATCCCAGGCGAAACGTGCGCAGGAGGTCCAGAAAAGGGTTGAAATCATGGGGCAGACCGCCAAGGAGGTTGCCGAGCACGCTGACTCCTCTGCAAAACTTGCCCGGGATGCAGCACAGGTCATCCAGGATATGGCAAGGACCGCCACACGGATCACGGAAATATCTTCCGAGAACAAGGAAGGAGCATCATGGGCTGCAGGAACTGTTGCCAACATGGGCGAAACAGCCAAACAGGTCCAGGCAACGGCTATCAAGCAGTCAGAAGCAGCACTTGAGACAGCAGAATCACTTAAAGAGATGGCTTCAAAACTCCAGAGGATGGCTGACGAGTCCCAGAAGGCAGCGGTTCAGGCCAAGGAGACCCTGGATAGCGCCCGTCAAGGTAGAGAGGCAATGGAACAGACTGTTAAGGGTATGGAGGCAATTGCAACCAGTTCCGAACAGGTTCGTGATATTGTTGACCTTATTTCTGATATTGCCGAACAGACAAACCTGCTGGCTCTAAACGCTGCCATTGAGGCTGCAAGGGCCGGTGAACATGGCCGGGGATTTGCGGTAGTTGCCGAGGAAATCAGGAAGTTGGCTGACAGGACAGCAGAATCTACCAGGGAGATTGAAACCCTTATTGCAGAGAGTGCTGAAAATGTTGAACAGGGAATGAAACTTGCCGCAGAGAGTGCAAATGCACTTGAAACACTTGTAGAAACCGTTGAGTCAGGCAGTGAAGTCACCTTCAAGATTTCAGAGGTTACCCAGCAGGAGGCAGAATCCGTTGAGGGCCTGCTTGAATCAACCTCAAAACTTGAAGACCTTGCCTCTACCATTGTTCAGATGACCAACCGCCAGGCAGAAAGAAGGAAGCAGGCGGAAGAGTCCATTAAAAAACTCATGAAGCTCAGTGATGACATTGCTGCGGCAGCAAACTCCAGCACCCTCACCACCAAGACAGCAGTGGAGACTGTTGACAAGGTTATCACAAACTCCGAGGGCATTACCTCAAGGACAACCAAACAGCGTGAACGAAGCGCTGCCCTGCGCCAGATCATGGATCAGATGGCAGCCATAGCAATCAACAACGCCAAGGGTGCTGAAACTGCCCTGAGTGACATGGAGGCCCTTGAGAAAAAGGCAAGAGAGATGGAAAAGACACTACGGAAGTTCAAGATCTCTGCAATAGGATAAAACAGTTAAGTACGAGTTTCGAGTTAGATGCTTTCGCCCAGGCAGGGGGACCGACACCCTGTCTGGGCGTTTTTTATCCAACCCCTAAATTCCTCCAGGTAATCCCTGCCAGCCCCCAGACAATTACAACAGGGATCATCACTGACAGAAATGGCGGAAGTGCAAGATATGTCCCTATGTTTATCACAAGCTGCTGCCCAAAGTAGAGCGCAAGCCCTGCAAATGCCCCGGCAACAATCCTGAACCCTGCTCCAATTTCACGCACAGAGCCAAAGACAAATGATAAAGACAGAAGGGCCATTGCTGCAGTGGTGAGGGGATTGGCAAGTTTGCGCCACAGGGCCATTGAGTAATGATCCGGATTCTGGCCACTCTTTTCAAGGGCCTCAATGTATCCCATTAGCTCAGGGACTGTAAAACTTGAGGGGGGCAACTCCAGGGCACTTACCTGCTCAGGATTCAGAAAATCCCTCAGGGTAATCTCCGGGACCTGGTGTTTTTTCATGGTCATCATGCTGGTGCTTGTAACGTTGTTAAGGACCCATCTGTCCTTGAGTATCTCAGCACTCTGCGCCCTGATAACCCTGCTTAACTTACCTGGCCTTTCAAACTCAAATATCTCAATACCGCTTACTGTGCCATCACTTACAACATTTTCCACGTGGATAATAGAACCCTTGAATCTTGCCCAGAAACCATGACTTATAGGTGTCACTGCCCTTCCTGAAAGCTTCTGGAAACGCATATTGCGTGCCTTTTTCTCAAGGTATGGAACCATTGTTTCCCCTGCAAGCGAAGAGATGAACATAATTACAAGACACATACTCATTACCGGCATACTTATTCTTAAAACAGACATCCCTGACGCCTGCATTGCCACAAGTTCATGCCTGTCTGACAGGGCACCAAGGGAAATTATGCCTGCAAGAAGCACAGCCATTGGAACAAGGTCTGAAAGACGGCCGGGCATTGTATAAAACACATAGAGTAACGCATGGAAATTGGTGTAACTGCCGCGCCCTACACTCTCAAGCTGGGACATGAGCTCAAAAAAGCTGAAGAGCACACCTGGCACTGCAAGCACTGCAATAAATGCCTTAAAAAAGAATCCTGCTATGTAAAGGTCCAGGGTTTTCATGTACGCGCACCGAACATCCCGGTCTTTTTAAGAAACAGCGCCAAGAGCACCACAAGAAAAACCTGGCTCCACCAAATTCCAGGAACAGGAGATATTTGGCCCTGTGCAACCCACTTTTTCAGAAGGGCTGCCAAAAGATAGTAGAGAGCAAAAACAGTAATTGCCACCGGCATAGACGCTGACTTTGTCTGCCTGGGGGTTGAAACCCCAAGCGGCACACCAAGGAGGGCAAGGAGCAGGGTTGACAGCGGGGTTATAAACCGCCACTGCAGTTCGGCAATTTCTTCAAGTGAAGAGCCGCCCAAGAGGTGCAGCAGGGGAACTGCCTTTATCTTGTCCTCCTTCTCTATGACCGGCGGTTCAAGAATCATCCTGGAACGTTCAAATTCAATCATCATGGAACGGCTGCCGTCATAGGCATACTCATACTGGCAGCCATTTAACAGCATGAGGTACGGCCTGCCATCAGGGCCAGCATACTGTTTGGCACTGCTGGCTGAGATCAGTTCCCTTTCATCATCCTTATTCGTATAGATAAATACGTTACTGGCGGTTTTGTTATGCAGATCCACACTCTGGGCAAACATAACCCTTCTGCCGTGCCATATCTCATAAAAAATTCCGCCTTTCATGCGGGTAAGATCAAACCTTGCCCTCTCCTCTGTCTTTAGTGTAAAAAACTGGTTCCAAGCCCAGGGTCTTATATATAATGATAGAATGGCAACCAGCACCGCTGCCAGGGCTGAAGCAATTGCAACTGACTTAAAGATCCGCCCGGGACCTATACCACAGGCGGCAAGGGCTGTAATCTCTGAATTTCTGTAAAGCCGGTTAAGGGCTATTACCACTGAAAGAAACATCGTAGTGGGAATAAGGACCTCCAGAGCAATCACCACACGAAGCAGGATAAGGACCATGACCGTAAATCCTGGCAGCTCCCCCTGCGCCGCATCAGCCCAGTATCTTGTTGCCATGTAACAGCCGAACATAAATACCAGCAGACCACATGTTGCAACAGCAGGCCTGACAATCTCCCTGATGAGATATCTTTCAAGAATCATAACGCTATAATGGGCAGCCAGGCTAACACTCAGAAAAAATCCCAGACTTATGCCGGTCTTTTGGTTGGCGGATATCAGGCTGATCCGGCAAAGTCTAAAGTCAGGACAGGGT
>JALWJV010000133.1 GCA_026996955.1 Deltaproteobacteria bacterium | reverse complement strand
GGTGAAGGCACTTAGTGATATATGCTGTACCTCAGCCAATGCAATCCAGGTTGTGAAGTGGACAGGGGCAGATGAGGTTCTGATGACCCCTGACAGAAACCTTGCAAGGTGGGTAGCCAGGCATACTGACCAGAAGATTCACTACTGGGATGGCTACTGTCCTGTTCATGATAACCTTACGGTAAATGCAGTCAAGGAGGCCAAAAAGGCGCATCCCAATGCCCTGCTTCTTGCCCATCCGGAATGTCCCATGGAGGTACTGGAACTTGCAGATGCAGTGCGCAGCACCAGCGGCATGCTTGTCTATGCCTCAAAGTCTGATGCTGAGGAATTTATTATAGCCACGGAAAACGGGCTGCTGCACCAGCTGAGGAAACAGAACCCTGACAAGAAGTTCTATCCTGCCTCTGCTGATATGATCTGCGATGACATGAAAAAAACCACTCTTGAACACATACTTGCAGCACTTGAAAGGGAGGTACCTGTTGTAAAGGTGCCTGAGGAGACACGAGTAAAGGCACTTCGGGCTGTACAGCGCATGATGGATGTGCCTCGTGATGCAGGGTAAATGATTTTACCACTTCATGTTCGCAGTTTCTGAAATAAGTTACAGTATTGGGGCCCGTCTGCTTTTTGAAAAGGTAAGTTTTTCCATTCAGCCTGGCCAGCGAGCAGGACTTGTAGGCCCAAACGGTGCTGGAAAAACCACTCTCCTCAAGATCATATCAGGCATTAATCAGCCTGATGAAGGCAAAATCATAAAACCTTCCGGCGCTGTTACAGGATACCTTCCACAGGAGCTGTCAGCAGAGGAGTTTAACGGCACAGTATGGGATGAGGCATCAAAGGCTTTTGAAAAAGTTCACCAAAAGGCCCGGGAACTTGAAAAAGTTCACCAGGAACTTGAAGCCTCTGCCAATCACCAGGACCACAGCAGGTTAACAAAACTGCTGGAGCGTCAACATGGATTAACCCTGTTTCTGGAACAGTCAGGATTTTATGAGCAGGATGCACGGACTGCTACTGTGCTTGCAGGCCTTGGATTTGATGAAGCAGATTTTCACCGCCCTTTAAACCAATTCAGCGGGGGCTGGAAGATGAGGGCTTCACTTGCAAGGCTACTTTTGACATCCCCCGACCTTCTGCTCCTTGATGAGCCCACCAACCATCTTGATATTGACTCTGTAACATGGCTTGAGGACTGGCTCATGCAGCAGAAGGGAGCGCTTCTTCTGGTATCACACGATGAACATTTCCTTAACAGGCTCTCTCAGCGAATCATCTCCCTTGAACAGAGAACTGCTGTTGTATATCAGGGAAATTATCATGCATATCTTGAACAGAGCGCAGAGAGAAAGAGGCTGCTTGAGGCACAGGAGAAGACAAGGCAGGCAAAGATAAAGGAGACCGAGCGTTTTATTGAACGATTCAGGGCAAAGGCAACCAAGGCCAGGCAGGTTCAGAGCAGGATAAAAATGCTTGAACGTGAAAAGCAGATGAATCCGTCAGAGCCCTCCGGTCCCTCTGAAAGCTCGGTAAACTTCTCCTTCCCGGAGCCTGAAAGAAGCGGAAGGGATGTGGTGGTTGGAGAAGGCATTGGAAAAACCTATGAATGTGCCAATACTGAACAAAATGGCAGCCCCGGCAGGATTGAGGTGTTCAGGAATCTTGCCTTCAGGATAGAGCGGGGAGATCATATTGCAGTGGTTGGCCCCAACGGGAGCGGTAAATCAACCCTTGCAAAAATAATTGCAGGAGTGGTGAAGCCTGACTCAGGAACAATTAAGTGGGGGCATAACGTTTCAGTCTCCTATTTTGGTCAGCATCAGGCTTCTGAACTTCCCCAGGAGGCTACTGTTCTTGAGGCAATGGGACAGGCGCCCGGAGGCGAGGCCACCCAGCGTGTACGTGACCTGCTGGGTGCATTTCTCTTTAACAGTGACATGGTTAAATCAAGGGTTAAAAACCTGTCCGGGGGTGAGAAGAGCAGGCTTGCCCTTGCAAGGATGCTTCTGAACCCTGCAAACCTTCTGGTGCTTGATGAACCCACAAATCACCTGGACATCACATCAAAACAGGTTGTAAAAAGTGCTTTACAAAACTTCACTGGGAGTTTTGTTCTTGTCTCCCATGACCGTGCATTTATGGAAGGAATTGTTTCAAGAGTCTGGGAGCTGAGAAACGGTATCCTCAAAGATCATCTTGGAGGAATAGAGGATTATCTTCATACCCTTGATAAATCAAACCACAAACCGGATGATGCAGAACAAGATGAAACCGCAGGTGATCCCAGGTGTAAAGCCACTGCACCAGATGGAGATCCAACAGTAGGAAACCCTTCTAAAAGGCTCAGTGCCAAGGAACTAAGGCGCCAGGCCGCCCTTGAAAGAGAAAAACAGAGGAAAAGACTTGGTCCGCTCAAGGCAAAGGTCAAGAATGCAGAGGAAAAATTGTTCACCCTTGAGACCCGGAAGGAGGAGCTTGAGGCACTGCTTGCCGACCCTGCTGTCCATGCTGATGGTCCAAGGATGAAAAAACTTAACTCGGAATACAAAAATATTCTTCAACTCATTGATGAAACGTATCTTTTATGGGAAGAGTCTGAAGAAGCGCTCCAGGCTGCCATAAAAAATATAGAATCCGCTTGACACCCACCCTCATACACTATATACCATTTTAATATAGTCTTAACTCAATATCTTGTGTGTTTTAGACATTTGCTGTAACTATTCAGCGTAATAACTGTAATTAAGGTAAGTAAATGGTCTTGTTTTTCCGTTCTGGTGAAGATTTTCTAGTTTTTCTAAGGCTTGCTTCGCCAAAATCGCGAAACTCCCTCGTGCCTCGCTCAAACAGACGCGATTTTTTGGCTGCGCTACGCCGAGAAAAACTACGAAATTCTTCAGAGTCACTCCAAAACAAGACCATTTACTGCACTGAATAGATACCATTTACTCAAAATCCCAATATCTTCGAAAAAGTCTTCCAGAAAGGGTGTATAAACTATGCTTAACGGCAGTACTTCTACCAAATCTTCCCCATTTGTTGATGAAAATGGCCTTCCAAGGACATCTCTTCCCCTTAGCAACAATGCACTTGTTGTGCTTGCAAAGCGATACCTTCGGAAGGATGAAAACGGCAATGTAATCGAGACTCCTGAGGAGATGTTCAGGAGGGTCTCACACACAATAGCCCAGGCGGATCTGGCATATGATCCTTCGGCAGACGTGGCTGCCATTGAAGAGTCCTTTTATGATCTGATAACATCCTTCAGGTTCATGCCCAACTCACCCACTCTCATGAATGCCGGACGGGAGTTAGGGCAGCTTTCAGCATGTTTTGTCCTTCCTGTAGAAGACTCCATAGAGAGCATCTTTGAGGCAGTAAAACATACTGCAATGATCCACAAGAGCGGGGGAGGGACAGGTTTTTCCTTTTCTAGAATCAGGCCTGAAGGGGATCGCGTAAAATCCACCCACGGTGTTGCAAGCGGTCCCATCTCATTTATGACCATATTTGACGTTGCAACCGAGACCATCAAGCAGGGTGGCACCAGGCGCGGGGCAAACATGGGCATACTCAGGATTGACCATCCTGATATCATCAAGTTCATAACGGCAAAGAAGGAGATGGAACATCTTAACAACTTCAACATCTCCGTTGCCCTTACTGAAAAATTCATGGAAGCAGTTGAAAAGGGAGAGGATTACGAGCTTGTCAATCCCCGTACAGGCCAGGTGGTCAAGCGCATCTCTGCCGCAGGTGTCTTTGAACTCATAGTGGAATCTGCCTGGGGAAGCGGTGAGCCAGGCATAATATTCCTTGACCGGATCAACCGCTCAAACCCCACTCCCAAACTTGGGGAAATAGAAAGCACCAATCCCTGTGGTGAACAGCCGCTGCTGCCCTACGAATCATGCAACCTTGGCTCATTAAATCTTGGCAAGATTGTCAAAGGTGACGGCACCATAGATTATGAAGACCTCAAAAATACCGTACACAAGGCCGTTCATTTTCTTGATAATGTAATAGATGTAAACCGTTTCCCCTTGCCGGAAATTGCAGAGATGACCAGGCGCACACGAAAGATCGGGCTTGGTGTAATGGGGTTTGCCGACATGCTCATCAGGCTCGGCATACCCTACAACTCTGAAGAGGCAGTAGAGCTTGCAGAGGAGGTGATGTCATTTATCAACAGAGAGGCAAAGGCTGCCTCTATCAGGCTTGCCGAGGAGCGTGGTAACTTCCCGGCATATCCCGGCAGTGTCCATGACACACCGCAGACCCCTCTCATGAGAAATGCCACTGTTACAACCATTGCCCCCACGGGTACCATCAGCATTATTGCCGGTGCATCAAGCGGCATCGAACCCCTGTTTGCAGTAAGTTACATCAGGAAGGTGCTGGATGGTGCAGAGCTTGTTGAGGCGCACCCTGTATTTGTTGAGCTTATGAAAAAGGCAGGGACATATTCCGAAGCGCTCATGGAAAAAATAGCCCGTCACGGCTCTGTTCAGGATATGGAGGAGATCCCTGAAGAGATAAGGCGGGTCTTTGTGACATCAATGGATGTATCCCCGACAAGCCACATAGCCATACAGGCAGCATTCCAGAGGCATACGGACAATGCTGTCTCAAAAACCATTAACTTTCCTGAAAGCGCAACCCAGAATGATATCAAGGAGTCATACATACTTGCCTGGAAACAGGGACTTAAAGGCATCACCATCTACCGCTACGGCAGCCGCCCGGTTCAGGTGCTTAATCTTAAAAAGGACGAGAAGAAACAGTCGGCAACTGACAGCCAGGCCAAGGGCATACAAGGCGAGAACGGAAAGATCGCTCCAAGGCCCAGGCCCTTACGGACATATGGTGTTACAGAAAGGGTAAGAACCGGGTGTGGAAACCTTTATGTAACAGTAAATAAGGACGACAAGGATATCTGCGAGGTATTTACCCAGATGGGCAAGGCCGGAGGGTGTGCGGCATGCCAGATAGAGGCAGAGAGCAGGCTGATCTCCCTTGCATTGCGTTCCGGAGTTAGCCCGAAGGTAATCATTAAGCAGCTCTCCGGGATCAGGTGTCCCTCGCCCTCGTGGCAGGATGGTGACCAGATACTCTCCTGCCCTGATGCAATGGCAAGGGTACTGAGAAACGTGGGGAATGTAGAGATAGACAGCACAGAGACAACAATAATGAGCTGTCCTGAGTGTGGAGCAGTGCTTGAGCCTGAGGAGGGGTGTCTGCTCTGCCGCTCCTGCGGTTTCTCAAAGTGCAATTAAAAAGCTGCAATTTTGAAGGGGCAGGGGGCATTCCTCCTGCCCCCTAAATTGAGCGTTTCAAAATCTGGAAAATTGTTTTGTCAGTGAAATTAAAAGGATTTAGATTGATTTCAGCTTTCCAGTTTTGAAACCCTTCGGGATTGCCGTATTTACTGCATCTCCTTTGTCAGAGGAATTCCCATATAGCCGACTATTATGGGAATTCCTCTTT
>JALWJV010000132.1 GCA_026996955.1 Deltaproteobacteria bacterium | reverse complement strand
CTGCAAAATGTTACGAACAACCCTTATTTGGTATCTATTCAGCGTGGTAAATGGTCTTGTTTTGGAGTGACTTTGAAGAATTTCGTAGTTTTTCTTGGCGAAGCGCAGCCAGAAAATCGCGTCTGTCTGAGCGAGGCACGAGCGAGTTTCGCGATTTTGGCTGAGCAAGCCTTAGAAAAACAAGAAATTATTCTCCGGAACGGAAAAATAAGACCATTTACCAACCTTATTAAGATAAATTCGCTGAACCGTTACCTTATTTGTTCATCTTGTAATTCTTAATCTTATACTGAAGGGACCGTAAAGATATGCCAAGAAGCTCTGCTGCCTTGCGCCTGTGCCCCCCGGTTTTTTTAAGGGTTGCCTCTATTGCCTCCCGTTCCAGCTCCTCAAGGGGTTTAGGCACGAATTCATGCTGCCTGTCTGCATCTGCCAGGGAGTCTTCACCGGAGCCAACGGTAAGAGAGGGAAGGTTAAACTCGCCCTCCCTGGACAAAATAAGGGCGCGCTCTATGACATTATGAAGCTCCCGTATGTTTCCGGGCCATTGGTAGGCCTCAAGCTGCGCCATTACATCATCACTGATATCTGGCGGCGTCTTACCAATCTTTGAGGAGATAACCTTTACAAAATAACTGGCCAGCACTGGTATGCTGTCCTTGCGGCTTCGCAAAGGGGGAATGGTAACAGGGAACACATTCAGTCTGTAATAAAGGTCTTCCCTGAACTTTTTTTCAGAGATTCGTTTTTCAAGATCCTGGTTTGTTGCTGCAATTATTCTTGCATTAGTTGTCAAAGTTACAGCTCCACCCACGCGCTCAAAGGCCCGTTCCTGCAAAACACGGAGCAGCTTTGACTGTGAAGGCATTGGCATCTCGCCTATCTCGTCAAGAAATATGGTGCCATCCTGGGCAAGCTCAAACTTGCCCTGCCTGGTATTTACTGCGCCGGTAAAGGCGCCACGCTCGTGACCAAACAGCTCGGACTCAATAAGGTTTTCAGGTATTGCAGCGCAGTTAAGCTCAACAAAGCCCCCCTGCCTGCCGCTCAAATGATGTATCACCTTGGCAATGAGGCTCTTTCCTGTGCCGCTCTCTCCATGAAGCAGGACAGTTGCATCTGTGTTTGCCACCTGCTGAATCTCTCTCCAGACATCCTCCATGCCACAGAAGACCACCTCAACCGGGGGAAGCCCCTCTGCAAGCTGCTCCCTCCACAACTCGCTGCTCCCTTTAAGCATCTGCCGCTCCATTACACGGCTTGCAGCCATACGCAGCTCATCAGGGTGCTTCAGGGGTTTTATAAGGTAATCAAAGGCTCCACTCTTCATTGCCTCAACAGCGTTCTCAACTGTGGCATAGGCGGTAAGAATTATGAAATCAGCGGCAGAATTTAACTTCTTGCACTCTTTCAAAAGCTCAAGCCCGCTCATCTCCGGCATCTTCAAATCGCTTACCACCAGATTAGGAGAAAACTCTTCGAATATCTTGAGAGCATTAAGGGGATTGGTAGAAGTCTTTACGCTGTAACCCTCTTTTTTGAGAATTCGGGAAAAAAGGGTTACAAGGGGTTTTTCATCATCGACTATTAGAATGCGAAAATTTTCTTTTTCCATAAACCACCTTCTTAAAGAAGCCGTAATCGAAATTCAAAACTACTGGCGCTGAACATGCAGAGAACGTTACTGTTTCTACCATCATAAATACAGAGGACAATACCTGCTTATGAACATTTAACAACCTGTCGATAAGTAGGTTGATGGCATTTTGTCACGAAAAAATAATGCCGCAAACCCTCATGCGCAAACAATTAAACATTCACTATAACCTCTCAAGAATACGGGAAAGGTTCATGGCTACAGATTTCAGAGAAAGAAGAAAAAGCAAACGTTACTACCTTCGCCTCAGGGTTTATTTCCCTGAATTCGACCTGCACGGATATGCCACCAATATTTCACTTGATGGCTGTTTTATCAACACCGTTTCTGCCATCTCCGAGGGATTTCTCACAGATATCCTGCTTGAGCTCCCTGTGATCGGTGTCATAGCAATGAAGGGTTATGTGCAGCACAAGGGCAGGGATAACGATGGCCTGGGCGTTGAATTCGTGCAGGTACGTTTTGAACAGGACCAGTCTGATTACTTCGGGATTTATGCCCAGTTCGTCAAGATACTGCCTGCACTGGAAGAGATAAAGGGAGAGTATGACCAGATGGTGGCTGCAGGCAAAATCAAGGAACTGAAAATGCCTGACCCTCATGAATAAAGACGCTCGTCTGCCTCCTGAATTTTAATATCGCATTTGCCATGCCGATAAAAAGAGTAAAGGAGGCGCAAATCATGAAGGTTTGGAAATTTAGCATCAGCAACGGCAAGGTTTCCGCAGGGCCAAAACAGCGCAGAGCAATCACCATCGACGGATGCAATGAGCCCTTTAAGGGGAGGTTCTGGTGTCCGTCCAGAAAATGGTTTCTCTCCGAACCATGTCCCTTTGAAGACAGGAACGAGTGCAGAAATTTCAAGATAATGTGTGGGATCCTTTAGAAAATAATGTGCTTATTTTGCAATGAAGCAGATCATTAGATCATTCAATTGATGCGCATCTGCGGACAAAACAAAACATGATTGAACTACCGGAATGGATAACGTGGCTTTTTTTATTCTTTACAGGTGCATGCATAGGAAGCTTTCTGAATGTCTGCATCTTCCGCATGCCCCAGGGAAAGTCCGTAGTTTCCCCTCCCTCGGCCTGCCCGTCTTGCGGGCACAGGCTTGAATGGTGGGAAAATATTCCTGTAGTCAGCTATCTGCTGCTGGGTGCAAAATGCAAAAACTGCAAAAAAGAAATCAGTATTCAATATCCCCTGATAGAGTTAATCAACGGACTGTTCTACGTGCTTATATGGCTGAAATTCGGTTATAACCCGGCCACATTGATATACTGCCTGTTTTTCTCCGCACTACTTGTGGTAACCGTTATTGACCTGCGCCACTACATAATACCTGACGTCATATCCCTTCCAGGCATACCGGCTGGGATTGCTGCATCATTCGTTCTGCCCGGGATTACCTGGTTTGATTCTGTTGCCGGTGCTGTGCTTGGTGGCGGCATCCTGTTCCTGGTGGCTTGGGGTTATTACTTCTTTACAGGAAGGGAAGGAATGGGAGGAGGAGACATAAAACTGCTTGCAATGATCGGGGCATTTCTTGGATGGAAGGCTGTGCCTGCAGTGATATTTTTCAGCGCCCTTGCAGGCTCGGTGGTGGGCATAATCACAATTATTTTTAACAAGAAAGACAGACACTTTGCCGTGCCTTACGGCCCGTTTCTTGCCGGTGCAGCCATATTATACCTTTTTTACGGCAGGGAAATTATCAACTGGTATCTGGACATACTTACAGTCCAGGCATAACCAAACGTATTCAACACTATTAATCAGGAAAGACATGTCTAAGGAAAAACGCCGCGTACTCATACTTGACGACGAGTTTGAGGTAAGAAAACTTTTAAGCGATTATCTTACATCAAAAAAGGGAGGATACGAAGTAGTCCAGGCTGCCAATATTGACGAAGCGCTGTCTGTGGCTGTCAGGCAGCCATTCGACCATATCCTTTCAGATGTCTTTCTTGGCCCGGAAGATGACCCGGATGTGGAAACAGGGCTTGACTTCCTAAGGAAGGCAAAGGCTGCAGGCATTGACTCCAATATCATTATAATGTCAGGCAAGGCCGATGTGGATATGGCAATGGAGGCCATACACATGGGCGCAGTTGACTATTTTCACAAGCCGGTTACTGCTGAACACCTTTTCTTTGTGCTCAGGCGCGCAGAGGAGCAGGCTCGCCTCAAAAAAGAAAACGAGCTTCTCAGAAACGAGGTCAAGCAGAAGTACTCTTTTCAGAACATCATTGCCCGAAGCCCTGCAATGAAGCACATCTTCGGGGTTATTGACAAGGTAAAGGATTACAAGACCACTGTTCTTGTCACTGGTGAAAGCGGCACAGGTAAGGAGCTGGTTGCCAAGGCACTGCACTTTAACAGCGTCAGAAAAAATGCCCCTTTCATACCTGTAAACTGTGGCGGCATTCCGGAAAACCTGCTTGAAAGCGAATTTTTCGGGCATGTAAAGGGTGCATTCACTGATGCTGTACGGGGCAAAAAGGGACTTTTTGAAGAGGCAAACGGAGGAACGCTGTTCCTGGATGAGCTGGGCGACCTGCCCCTCACCCTCCAGGTAAAACTCCTCAGAGTCCTTCAAGAAGAAGAGATCAGGCCGGTTGGTGATACCAGGACAATCAAGGTGGATGTGCGCATAATTGCAGCAACGGCCATTGATCTTTCCAAGGCGGTTGCCGAAGGCAGATTCCGTGAGGACCTGTTTTACCGAATCAACGTGCTGTCCATTGTTATTCCGCCTTTAAGAGAACGCAAGGAAGACATAAAACTGCTGGTTGATCACTTCATTGAAAAATACAACAAGCGGCTTAATACCAACATTGAGGGAGTCAGCCCGGAGGCCATGCAGATCCTGCTTGATTACCGCTGGCCAGGAAACGTAAGGGAGCTTGAAAACTTAATCGAACGGGCAATGGTGTTAAGTGACGGGAAAATGATAAAGGCAGAGGACCTTCCGCCGTCGGTGAACACTTCAATCAGCAAGGAAAACGTGGACGGGCTGGTCGGGCTGGATGCAACTGACCTGTCTATAAAGAAGGCAAGCAAGGTACTTGAACGGGAACTTATAAAACGGGCGCTTGAACGCACCAAGGGAAACAAGACACAGGCATGCAGTCTCTTGGAGATAAGCCTGCCTGCACTGCTATACAAGATGAAGGAGTTTGGCATGATGCCTGCCACATAAAATGGTGGGCAATGTTTGTTAAAGCCCGGCGGCACTCTTTAGCTTTTTGATCTCCTCTGCATCAAGCCTGCGATATTTTCCAGGGGTGAGCCCTTTAAGTTTAATCGGACCCATCTCAACCCTTGCAAGCCGCACTACCGGATGCCCAACCGCATCCATCATAAGCCTTATCTGGCGTTTCCTGCCCTCTGAAAGCACTACCTCAAGCATGGCGGTCTTCTTTGTTTTACCCAGCACCCTTACGGTGCATGGCAGGGTTTTTCTGCCGTCAATCTCAATACCTGACTGAAGCTGATCAATATCCCTGCGGGATGGATGTCCCTTTACGGTAACGTGATATTTTTTTGGGATTTTATGACTGGGATGAAGCAAGCGCTGGGCAAGTTCTCCATCATTGGTGAAAAGCAGCAGGCCCTCGCTGTCCAGATCAAGGCGGCCTACAGGATATATCCTTGCCGTAAAGCTGCCAAGCAGATCCATCACGGTCTTCCGGCCATGAGTATCCTTTACTGTGGTTAATACCCCGCGGGGCTTGTTCATGATGAGGTAAACGTGCTCCTCACAACCGCCTACTGCCTTGCCATCTACCTCAACGCGAGTGTTTTCAGGGTCCACCTGGACACCCATCTCAGTGACCTTGCAGCCATCGACACTCACCCTGCCCTGCCTTATCAGTTCCTCAGCAGCCCTTCTTGAGCAGACACCTGCATGGGCAAGGAATTTCTGGAGCCTCATCTGTCAAAATCAGGCAGGCTGCTCACCCTCCTGCTCTGAGGCCCATTTATCAAGTTTTTCCATAATGGCATCAAGGGTGTCATAGGATATGTCTGCCAGGGTCCCACCAAATGCCTCCTCCGCCTCTTTGAAACCTTTCATTACCGCGGCCTTGATCTCATCGAGTCTTGACACATCATTACCTGCTGCGTTGATGGCAAACTCAACGATCCTGTCAGAGGTTTTTTCAACTCCGAAGTAGCCATCTTCAGATACAAGCTGCTGTGCCTCTTCCGAGGTCATGGTATTAAAATCCACCTCGGTATCTGAATCAATGGCAAATTTTACCGCCACCCCCTGCTCCTTCAAAATATTTACCACATATTCACGCAGGGACTGGTTCAAATCCGGTTTTTCAGTGGAAACCACCATGCTCCGGCTGTAAACAACAGATATGGAAGTTTCTGAAGAAAAAGATACGGAATCCTTCCTCGCAGGGACCTCACCGGAACGTGCCACCTGAATATCCCTTGTCTGCTGGCCTCCATCCTGATACTTGCGTACAGGATTGTAACTGTTTGATTTTGTGATTGCGTCTATCATAACAAGCCTCCAGGAGATGAAAAATTAGACCGTGAGGAAAAAAATTAGGAATTATTTACAAGCAGTAATAGTTCCAAACATATATTTGCTTATCGGCACATATTCCCCATCTGTTGAACCTGTAAAGATCAGACAAGTTCGCTTAATACTGAATTGGCAATACGTCTTCCCTTTCGGCTCAGGCTGATCCTGTCCCCATGCTCGATAATAAATCCGGCCTGCACAAGCCGTTTAAGCCTGTCACCGTAAAATTCCCTAATATCAATTCCAAAACGCTCAACCAACCCTGAAACAGAAACGCCGCGATTGGTGCGAAGCCCAAGGACCACTGTCTCCCTGAGCATGGCCAGCTCATCCAGAGACTCGGAAAATGTTGCAGCACTTTGCCCTTCTGAAACCAGCCTGACATAATCGGCAAGGGAAGGTGTATTCCGGCTCCGGACACCATGAATATACGACACAGCAGAGCAGCCAAGGCCGATATACTGGCCATTTGCCCAGTAATTGAGATTATGCCTGCACTCATGCCCCTCCAGGGCAAAATTTGAAATTTCGTACTGCTTAAGCCCCTGAGATTCCAGGTACGCCTCTGCCAGATCTGTCATTTCGGAAAGCAAATCCTCGCCTGGCATGATTACGTCTCCTGCCTCCACCCTTTGGGCAAGCATTGTGCCAGGCTCAACAGTAAGTTCATAACAGGAGATGTGCTGGCATTGACATGAACATGCTGTTTCAAGAGTTTTTTCAAGATCAGAGACGCTCTGCCCGGGAATACCGAACATCAGGTCAAGGCTTATTGATTCCAGACCTGCATCCCTGGCAATGTATATTGCCTCAATGGTATCCTGCACACTGTGAGGCCTTTCAAGAAACTCCAGCCCTTTTTTTGAAAAATCCTGCCCCCCGACACTCAACCGGTTAACGCCAAGCCTCCTTACAGACTCAAGCCAGTCCGGCGTGAGAGAGTCGGGATTTGCCTCAATTGATATTTCAAGCTTTGACCAGGGATTTGAAAAATTGAAATTGCATTTGATGGATT
Organism: Deltaproteobacteria bacterium; assembly: GCA_026996955.1. GTDB lineage: Bacteria > Desulfobacterota > Dissulfuribacteria > Dissulfuribacterales > QOAL01 > S144-17. The sequence goes on along the minus strand of JALWJV010000132.1, from coordinate 13,120 downwards.
CAAGAATACGAGCAACAAGTCCGGCAGGGATAAGACTGGGAGTGCCTCCACCGATGTAGATGGTATCAAACTCCAGCTCTTTTACATCATCACGTCTTAACAGTGCTTCAGCACAGACTGCCTCTGCGTAAACGCCAAAGGTATCAGCACTGGTGACATAGGATATAAAATCACAGTAAGGACATTTTTTTATGCAGAAAGGGATATGAATGTAGATGCCTGCCACGTGAAGTCAAAAACCACCTTTACACCCAGGCCATCAGGAGTTCAGTTTAACAAAGGGCTTCCGGTCTTCATAAACTCAGGATATCGCTCGTCAAGGGGCTCGAACTCTTCCGGGCAGTGGTGACGGAGAAAATCATCCAGCAGATACTTTATTTCAGAACCGCTTGAGGCATCAAGAATCCTCCGTACAAGCTCAACACAGTCATCATAAACGCACCTTCGGATAATACGCTTTATCTTGGGTATTACCAGGGCGTTCATACTAAGCTCATCAATGCCCATTCCAAGAAGTATGGGGGCATACATGGACTCTCCTGCCATCTCCCCGCACATAGCCACTTCAATGCCTGCATTATGGGCCGCGGTTACAGACGTATGAATCATCCTGATAACTCCGGGGTGCAGCGGCTCATACATGTGAGAGACAGATTCATTTACCCGGTCAATTGCAAGTGCGTACTGAATAAGATCGTTGGTACCAATGCTGAAAAAATCCACCTCCCGTGCCAGTATGTCAGCTACCATGACAGCAGAGGGCACCTCGATCATTATTCCCAGCTTGATTGATTCATCAAAGGGAACTCCTGCTTCACGAAGCTCATCCTTGACCTGCTCAAGCAGGGCCTTGACCTGCATGATCTCTGTACGCCCGGAGACAAGGGGAAAGAGTATCCTGACCTGGCCGTGGACACTTGCCCTTAAAATTGCCCTTAACTGGTCCCAGAACAGGCCTTTTTCCTTGAGGCAGAGCCTGATTGCCCTGAGGCCAAGCGCTGGATTGATCTCATCATCCAGAGAGACAGAGGAAACAAACTTGTCCCCTCCAACATCCAGAGTCCTGATTGTAACCGGATAGGGTGAGAGCCGCTCAATTACCTCCCTGTATGCATTATAAAGGGTTTCTTCAGAGGGAAGTTCTCTTGAGGCAAGATAGAGGAACTCGGTCCTGAAAAGCCCCACTCCCTCTGCACCGTGTGAAATAACAGAGGGGATCTCTTCAAGAAGCTCCATGTTTGCCTTTATCTTGACCCTGTAACCATCGCGGGTTTCAGCAGGAAGGGCGCTGTTGTGGATAACCTCAAGGCGATAGCGAATGTAGCTCTGCTGCTTTTCAGTGTACTTCTCTATGGTGTCATCATCGGGAGATATGATGATGTCACCGGTAAGGCCGTCAACAATTATGGTATCATCCTGGGATATGCCCCTGATGCCCTGCTCCACACCCACAACTGCAGGAATCCCCAGTGCACGTGCAAGTATTGCCGTATGAGAAGTACGGCTTCCGGCAGCAGTTACAAAGGCAAGTATGTTCTGCTTGAACATCCGCACTGTATCCGCAGGGGACAGTTCCTGTGCAACCACCACACAAGGCTCATCCATGCCCTCCAGGTTCATTCCCTCTTCCGAGCTTGCAAGAAGCACCTGCACCCGCTTGACCACATACTCAATGTCTTCCATCCTCTCGCGGATATAGCTGTCCTTAACCTGGGCAAACAGGGAATGTATGTGCTTCACCGCCTTGTCCAGCGCCCACTCTGCATTGATACAGTCATTTTCAATGGTCTGAAGGGTACGGTCAAACACCATGCGGTCCTTTAACATCAGCAGGTGTGATTTCAGCACCCCACTGTGTTCCTTGAGTTCCTCAGGAATATCTTCAAGGATGGCACCAATTTCATTCTCAGCAACACCTACTGCATGGACAAAGCGCTCCTGTTCCTGGGCAACGTCAGACCTGGAGATGCGTCTCTTTACTATCTTGACCTTGCCTGACTCAAGCACAAATGCTGGGCCTATGGCTATTCCTGGAGAAGCTCCTGTTCCCTTCAGATGCAAACTCATCATTAATCAGTCAATATTTCCGAATCGCCCTGCCACCAGTTCCTTCAGTGCCTCTATTGCCTGGGGCGCATCCTCGCCCTCTGCCCTCAAGGTGAGTTTGGTGCCCTTGGGACAGGCTATTGTAAGAATTTCAAGGATGCTCTTTGCATCAACAAGCTCACCATCCCTTACAAGATAGATATCAGATGAAAACTCGCTGGCAAGCAGCGCAAAACGGGATGCCGGCCTGGCATGAAGGCCAAGCCGGTTAAGAATGGTAATTTCGGTTTCGCAAAGCATCTTCTGTTTTATGGATCTGTTTCCCTGACAATTAAAATGGACCTGTCACGAAGTCTGGAACTCAACCTGGCAGGAAGATTCCAGGAGCGAAATGCCCTTATGCCACGGAGTTTTTTACCTCCAACCACCACAAGATCATACCCGCCTTTCTTGACTTCATCCAGTATTTCATCCAGGGGTTCACCATATCTTACCCTGAAGTCACAGGGAATATCATTAGCCAGACAACATTTGCTAATATGTGCTTTTACTGCTTCAGCCTCCCTGACAAGCTCTGCATCAACATGCTCAAGGTATTCCCTGCGTCCCTGGGCGTATATTTCATTATAGAACTGCTTTAAAAAAATATCCCTGACATGAAGCACAGTCAGGGATGCCCTGAACTCTGAAGCCAGCCTGAAGGCCCATTCCTCTGCCCGCCTTGAATGTGACTTGCCGTCAGTGCAGAGAAGAATTGAATCAGTGTCCACCGGTAACCTTGAGAAGCTCACTGCCGATGATAAGCACTGCCGCAAGCCCCAGCACCATCTTGGCTGTGGCAGCACCTGACCCAACAAGGAACGCCACACCGCCAGCCTTCTTCATGTCATCAATACTGATAGACAGACCGATTCCTGCAAAACCTATTGCAAAAAACCACTTGTAAACCGCATTCATCGCCCAGAAGGGGGTGTGGGCAACCTTGGGGCCTCCAAGAAACGGCATGTGCATGCTGTTCAGCAGCACGAGAATGAAAAAACCTATGATAAACACTGGAAACTTGCTCTTTATGGTGTTCCAGAGTCCCTGCTGCTCCTTGGAGACATTCTCCTTAAGATCATAGAACCAAACAGTGTACATTACAATAAAGGGAATCAGCATGATGCGTGCGGCATTTATCAACACTGCTGTATTCCTGGCATCTTCTCCATACCACTCGGCAGCAGCAATAAGCTGGGCAGTATTCAGAATGGCAAGGGCTGCCCATGCCCCGAACTGGGACTGGGACACATCAAGCATCTGCCCAAGGTAGGGCATTACAAAAAGCATGAGGGTGCCAAAGAGAAGTATTGTACCAATGGCATAGGCCATATCCCTTGGCTTTGCCTTGACCACAGGTGCTGTGGCAATAATGGCCGAGACTCCGCAAACACCAGTTCCTGCCCCCATTATTCCGCCAAGTCCATCAGGCACATTAAACTTCTTGCACAGATACATAACGGCAAGGGCTGTTCCAAAAATGAAGACCGCAGTAAGAACAAGTCCTGCCCCCCCAACCTTTGCCACGTCTGACCAGACATAATGCACGCCCAGAATGATAATGCCGGGTTTAATGAGCGGGCGGGCAATGCCTACACCGGGCAGAAAAATTTTTGAGACGCCAATGGTATTTCTGATGATTATGCCGCCAATCAGGAGCATGGCAACATACTTGAACTGCAGGTCCTGGTAGAGGAGTGTAGCCCATGCCCATCTGTCCCCTACACTTCCTCCCACCTTTTCAAGGGCATGCCTGTGCTTTTCTATCTTCTTCTCAATGGCAGCTATCTTTTCCGCAGGCGCACCAGAGCTTTTAAGCTCACCGATCTTCTGCTCCAGCACTGGTATGGCAAGGGATGCCACATCTGCCTTGTGATACTTGGCAAGCACATGATGAATATTCATTACTACAAAAGCAAAAAAAAGACAGAGCAGAAAACCCGGAATATATTTTGGCCAGTCTTCTGCAACCATCTGACGTATAAAGGACATAACAGTTCCCCCTATCACCTGTGTTCTTTATTGTTACTGAAAATAATATGGTTCCGAAAGGATTGCCGTGTTTATTGCATGCCCTGGGGCGTCGAAATCCTGGAATGATTATCTGAAATCATTACATAACCGCATGCTAAAACATAAACAGGGTCTTCTTGAAAAATGTATAGACAGCATCAGGATTTATGGCGCTGAGCAGCAGTATTATGCCTGCAATAATTATTGCCCAGATATCCTCACGCTTTTCAGAAGACAGGACCCTTTCCGAGGTGTCCTTGAGAGATTTATCAACTGAATCATTTGTATCATTGCTGCGGTCTCGTTGTTGGGTTTCTGGCATAATGCACCTCCATGGCTTGATAATGCCCGCATTTTTTATATGAAACCCCGCTATGTGTCAATCTGAAACATTCTCAGGAACTGAAACTGGGGCAAATCAACCGCCGCAATTCACAAAACCTGAATATCATTCCCCAAAATCACTTAAAGCACCATCTTTCCAGTCTCCCTTGTGCTGTAACCTCCCAAGCCCTCAACCCTCTGCCTGAAACCACTGCCTGAAATCACCTCAAGGAGCATCTTTATCCCCTCATGCTCCATGCTGTCTGCCCCTATAAGCAGATCATAACGCTCCTCTGCAAGGGGAACAAAATCCAGGCCCAGTGCCCTGGCTGCGGCAAGTATTCCAAGCCCTGTATCTGCCTTGCCACTAAGGACATCAACAGCAACTGCCATGTGTGTGTACTCCTCATTTTCATAGCCCTGTATCTGGCGCGGATTGATGCCCTCTTTTTTAAGATAATAGTCAAGAAGGACCCGGGTGCCTGCGCCCTTCTGCCTGTTGATGAACATTATATCTTTTCTTACCAGATCCTTGATTCTCTTAATATCCTTTGGATTTCCAGGTGGCACCATAAAACCCTGCTCCCTGTGTACAAGGGTTATGAGCCTGGCACTTCCTTCAGGCAGATATTTCTCTGCGTAAGAAACATTATATTCACCAGTCTCAGGATCAAGCAGATGAGTGCCTGCAATATGTGCAAGGCCCTTGCGGATTGCCATAAGGCCTCCAAGACTGCCAACATGGGTTGAGTAGAGAAAGAATGGATGGCTTGAGCGCTGAAGCATGTCCTTGATAATGTCAAGGGACAGATCATGACTTCCCACACAGAGGAGTGTTCTCTCTATATCCTCATCCTCACGAAGAAGAGACAGCCTTATCCGGGCACCTTCTTCCACACCTTCAGAATTTTCAGGTATCTCAAAAAGGGCATTTGCCCTGGTAAGAGTTGTGATACTCCCAGCACCCTTTCCAAGGGGAGATGCTATATTTCTGCCATTTACATTTCCCACTATCATACGCCTGAATTCCCTGATACCGGCTTTTGAAGGCATGTTTCGCCCTGCAATTGCCTCAATGGATGGCTTTTGCGCAGGTTTCCTGAACTGAAGCATTGCCAGGACAGGAAGCACAAACTGTTCAAACGAGATTGCAGAGGAGACAGGATAACCGGGATTTCCCACTACAGGCCTGCCCTCAATAATTCCAAGGGCAGTGGGCTTTCCCGGCATCATGGCAACGCCGTGTACCAGAAGCTCTCCAAGTTCTTCAATAATACTGACAGTGTAATCAGCTGTACCCGCAGAAGACCCTGCTATTACAACCATCATATGGGCACCGCTGGTAACGGCATTGCTAACGGCTGCCTTTAACAGGTCAATGTCATCCGGTACAATATCTGTAATTTTCACACAGGCGCCTGCCTCTGAAGCCATGGACGCCAGCATTGAGGCATTGGACTCGATGGTTTTTCCAGCAGGAGGCCCGTCTTCACCCACTGAAGAAAGAGAGACAAGCTCCGAACCAGTAGGAATAATAATAATTCTTGGCCTCTCCCATACCTTAACACTTGAGATTCCGCTGGTTATCAGGGCTGCGACATCGCACGGTTTAAGCAGGTGGTTTCCTGGAAACAGAAGCTCGGTTGCAACAATATCCTCCCCCACCTTTCTCACATGCTGCCACGGGAACACAGGCCTTCTTATCTCCACAAGACCGGGTTTTGCCTCAAATACATCCTCTATCATGATAACGGCATCGCACTGCTCCGGCATGGGATGGCCTGTGTTGATGGGCCATGCCTCCTCACCCTCCCTGAGCACAACCGGTTTCTGATCAGATGCGCCAAAGGTGTCAGATGCCCTGACTGCATAGCCGTCCATTGCTGCGGAGTGAAACCCGGGAGACGAGATCCGGGCATCTATCTGGTCTGCTGTAATCCTGCCTGCTGCCTGCTCCACAGGAACATTCTCAGTTGACAGCAGTAATTCCGGAGAAATACGGCTGAAAAATATCCGCCTTGCCTCATCAAGAGTCATCATGTTCAGATAAATTTTTCGTCTTTTCATGGCAGTAAAAGCACCTCAGCGGTTTCATTGGCGTAAAGCCCTTCACTGTCACGGGGTATGACAAGAAGGCCGTCAGCCTGGGAAAGGGGATATATCAGGCCGGATTTACCAAAAACAGGCTCTGCCACCAGGCCACTTTCATCCTCAACAAGCCGCACCCGAAGATACTCCTCCCTGCCGGGCCTTGAGGGGTAGTTCCTGCTTATGCGTGCATTAACACACGGAAGGCCCAGATGCCTTGCATCAGTAAAACCCTGCATGCGCTTTAGAAGCGGATACACAAAAAGCAGAAACACCACTGCAGCAGATGCCACATGCCCTGGAAGCCCCACAAGCGCCCTGCCGCAGGCTTCAGCAAGGATTGTTGGCTTGCCGGGCTTTACGGAAACGCCGTGGGCAAGAATCTTTGCGTCCTTTACCGCCTTGAAGGCATCAAGAGTGAAATCACGAACCCCTACGGAACTTCCTCCAGAGACAAGTACAACATCTGCCGGAAGCTCAAGGGCCTTTCTGCAGGCCTCTGAAAGCCCCCCCCTGTTGTCAGTGATGATTCCCATGTTTACAGGGTTTGCCCCTGCAAGCCTTGAAAGGGCAGAGAGTGTGGTTGAATTAATATCCCTTATCTTGCCACGGGGCGGCGTGGTATCTGCCGGAACAAGCTCATCACCTGTGCTTATTATTGCCACCCTGGGGGCAGGATGTGCCTTGACTGAAGTTATCCCGAGCCCTGCAAGAATCCCAAGTTCCTGGGCCCTTAACACCGCACCGGAATCAAGTACCTTCTGGCCCTTGCCCACATCCTCACCAGCCTCTATCACGTTCTCAAGCGGTGCTACGCTCCTTGAAACCTCGATTGTATTTTCATCTATGGCCTGGGTGTACTCCACCATGACCACTGCATTGGAACCGGACGGAAGCTCTCCTCCTGTCCAGATACGAGCAGCCTGCCCGGGCTGTATTTCAATGCCCTCAGGGGACTTTCCCATTGCCACCTCCCCTACCACTTCAAAAAGTGCAGGCTGAGACTCTGATGCACCAAAGGTGTCAACTGCATTTACTGCAAAACCGTCCATTGTTGACCTTGAAAAAGGTGGAAGGTCTTCAGGAGAGATGACATTCTCTGCCACAACCCTGCCCAGGGCATCATCAAGGCTCATTTTTTTCGCAGGCAGAGGATTAAAGTGATTTAATATGTCATTTTGCAACTGGTTTCTGCTCTTTAATTTAAAATAGGGTTTCATAAACCGTACCAAGGGATGCTATGATTAGAAGGAGGTATCTTGCTGATTCCAGGGAGATAATCAAGCAAATATCGAAATATCAAACTTGAATCATGTTATAAAATGTTATAAAATTAAATATGAATGTTATTTGGTGGCATAACCGGGCCCGCAAACAGATAAAAAAAAATCCCAAAACATTATCAGGATGCGATTTTTGAAAGTGTTGACAAGCTGGCTGCCTTTCCAAGCTGCAAATCTCTGGATATTAAAGAACTGAAAACGCACCGCTATGAATATCGCCTGAGGGTAGGCCGTTACCGGGTTATGTTCAATTTTAACAAGGGCATAAGAATCATTGAAGTTCAAGAGGTAAAAAAACGGGATGAGCGGACATACTGAACCTCAAGTAATTCTCCAGGATGGCAAACCAGCATTTGCTGTTATACCTTGGGATAAATACCAGGAATTGATTCAAAATCAAAGGGAAACTGAAGAATCAGATGTGTGGTTTCCTAATGAAGTTGTCAAGGCCAATGTAAGAGGAGACTCCCTTATAAAGGCATGGCGGGAATATTTCAAACTTACCCAGCAGGAACTGGCAGAAAAGGCAGGGATGAAGCAATCGGCTCTTGCCAGGCTTGAAAATGGGAATTCCAGGCCGAGAAAGGCAACTTTAAAAAAGATAGCCAAGGCAATGGGACTCGAAGTAGAGCAGTTGATTGATTAGACCGGCCTCTTGAATATTTGGACAGCAGGATATATTTTTGCCTCAGACTGATTTCCTCCATTATTTTTCACAGGATTAACATCCAGGTTCACTATCTCTGTAAATAAAAAGCCTGCGAACAGGGTATTTATTCAACGTCAGGAACGCATCATTCCAAATTTTTGAAACAAACCATTAACCAAGTTCTATCAGTTCTTGTAATGGAGAAGCATTGCAAATGAACGAGATAATAAGGGTAGAAAACATAGCAAAACGTTATGGGAGCACAGAGGCCCTGTCAGGCGTTTCATTTTCTGTGCAGCAAGGTGAAGTTATTGGCCTGCTCGGCCCAAATGGTGCAGGCAAGACAACACTCATGAAGATACTCACAGGCTATCTTCAGCCTGACCAGGGGCAAGTCTTCATTGACGGAATAGACATCCTTGAACATCCAGGCGAGGTACAGTCACGGGTAGGATACCTTCCTGAAAATGCCCCCATGTATCCGGAACTAACTGTCCAGTCATATCTCAGAATGATTGCAGAACTGCGCCAGGTTGACGAATCAAAACGGGACCACCTGATTGCCTCTGCTGTAAAGGCTGTGAAACTTGAAGACAAACTGATCACTCCCATAGGAAACCTGAGCAAGGGCTACAGGCAGCGGGTAGGCATTGCCCAGGCCATTTTACACCGCCCCAAACTCCTGATACTTGATGAGCCCACCAATGGCCTCGATCCTACACAGATTGTAGAGGTGCGAAAACTCATAAGAAGCCTTGCCAAGGAAAGCACAGTGCTATTATCCACCCACATCCTCTCAGAGGTTGAGGCCACGTGCAGCAGAGCAATTATTATAATGAACGGCAAGGTGCGGGCTGATGCACGTCTTGAAGAGCTTTCAGAGTCATCAGCAGCCATATTGTCCCTTGAGTCCAATATCTCTGATCTGGAAAGCATTAAGGCAGAACTCAAGAAACTTCCGGATGTAACAGACATACGCCATTACAGTGCTCATGGCAGGGAGGTCTTTGAGATACATACCGGCTCAGGCAGGGACATCTGCCCGGAACTCTTCAAACTTGCAGCAGAACACAATTGGCCGGTTACTGAGCTCAGACACACGGAACGCACACTTGAAACCGTATTTAATGAACTGGCACGGGAGGACGTATCGCAATGATAAAACAGGTTTTCTCAGTTGCTGGAAAGGAGCTTCGCACATATTTTGGCTCCCCCATGGCTGCAATTTTCATGGGGGCATTTCTGCTTTTCACCCTCTTTTTCTTTTTCTGGATAGACGCATTCTTTGCAAGAAACAGCGCTGACATCAGGCCACTTTTCAGGTGGATGCCCCTTCTGCTCATATTTCTTGCCGCCACCCTTACCATGAGGCAGTGGAGTGAAGAACAGCGCATGGGAACAATGGAGGTCCTTCTCACACTGCCGGTATCACTCACCACGTACGTTTTGGGTAAGTTCCTGGCAGTGCTTACCCTGGTAGCCATCTCCCTGCTTCTAACCGCAGGGCTCCCAATAACCGTATCTTTCATGGGAAACCTGGACTGGGGCCCTGTAATCGGCGGCTACCTTGGTGCACTTTTAATGGCATGCGCATACATTGCCATTGGTCTTTTTGTCTCATCACGCACTGACAACCAGATAGTTGCAATGATTACCACCGTACTCATTGCAGGGCTGTTTTACCTGGTTGGTTCTGCCCCGATTACATCTCTTGCAGGAAATGATCTTGGTGAACTTCTAAGGGCTTTTGGAACGGGAAGCCGGTTCGCCTCCATTGAAAGGGGCGTTCTGGATCTTAGGGACATTGTGTACTATCTGAGTATAACCGTTGTATTTCTGGGGCTTAACGTACTCTCGCTGGATATGAAACGCTGGAGCAGTGGCGCCAGGACTGCACGCTACCGCAGAGGTGCCATTGTCACAACAGTGCTTCTGGTATGCAACATACTGGTCCTGAACATCTGGCTTTACCGAGTTAATGCAGCCCGAATTGACCTTACGGAAAACAGGGAATTTTCCATCTCCCAGACCACCAGAGACTTACTCTCCAGTCTCAGGGAACCGCTTCTCCTTCGCGGATACTTCAGTGAAAAGACCCACCCGCTTCTTGCCCCCCTTGTTCCGCACATCAAGGACCTTATGAAGGAATATGCCATTGCAGGCCACGGCAAGGTCAAGGTGGAATTTGTTGACCCAAGGCAGGACAGGGAGGCTGAGATAGAGGCAAACCAGGAATACGGCATTAAACCAGTGCCCTTCAGGGTGGCGGGACGATATGAGTCGTCAGTTGTGAACTCATATTTCCATATCCTTGTACGGTACGGGGATCAGTACAAGGTGCTCGGTTTTGAAGACATTATCGAGGTTACTCCCCTTCCGGATGGCCAGCCGGAGGTCAAACTCAGAAACCTTGAATACGATTTGACCAGGGCAATTAAAAAGGTGGTCTATGGATTCCAGAGTATTGGAAATGTGTTTGAAAATATCAAGAAGGCGCGGCTTACAGCAATCATAACCCCTGACAAGCTTCCGGAATCCCTGAAGGACCTGCCAAAACAGATAGAGGAAGCGGCTGATGACATAAAAAAGGATGCTATGGGCAAGTTCTCCTATGAACTCATTGACCCTGACAGCATCACCGGGGGCAGAGAGAAGGTTGAAAAGGAGTTTGGCGTAAAGCCGCAGTTGGCCTCCCTGTTCTCAAACAAGACCCTGTATCTGTACCTGTTCCTTGACGTGGATGGAAAACGGCAGCAGATTCACCTTGATGCTGACCCCACCAAGGCTGAAATTGAACAGGAGATTGAGGCAGCGCTCAAGCGCATGTCATCGGGCTTTCTGAAAACCGTGGGAATCTGGACACCCAAAGAAGACATCCCGCCACAGCTCATGATGATGGGCAGGCGGCCTTCTGACCATTACCGCATGGTACAGGAGATTCTCAAGCAGGATTACAATGTAAAGGAAGTCACCCTTGATAACGGCTGGATCTCAGGAGACATTGATGTCCTGCTGCTTGTTGCGCCCCAGGACATGGATGATGTTGAGCGCGTTGCAGTGGACCAGTTTCTCATGCGGGGAGGAAGCGTAATTGCACTTGCCGGAAGCTACGTGCTTGATCTCTCATCACAGGCTGGAAGGGCGCTGAGACTCAAAAAGGTCAAAAACGGCATTTCCGAGCTTCTCTCACATTATGGCGTGACAGTAAAGGAAGAGCTTGTCATGGACAGGCGTAACGAGCCATTTCCTGTGCCGGTTGAGCGAAACATAGGGGGCTTTATCGTTCAGGAAATCAGGCGGCTTGACTATCCGTTCTTTGTGGACGTACGCCCGGATTCCATGGGGGAAAACAGCCCGATTACATCATCTCTTACCGCGGTCACCATGAACTGGGCATCTCCCATTGTTGTTGATGCAGGGAAGAAGGCCGGGCATGACATAGTAGAGCTCCTGCACACAAGCCCTGAAGCCTGGACCACCGAGTCCACTGACATACAGCCTGATTTTGAAAAATATCCCGGCACAGGCTTCCCGCAACCTGAAAAATTCAAGGTGTCCCTGCTGGCCTTAACCGACACCGGCAGTTTCACCAGTTTTTTCAAGGACAAGCCTGATCCAAGAGTGGAAAAGCTCAAGGAAGAACACGAAAAAAAGGAGAAGGAAAAGGCAAAGAAGGATAGTGGACAGGAGGCAAGTTCTGCAGACAAAACGGCAGACGAGGTTCCTCCGCCTCCAATTATTGAAAGGTCTCCGGATACCACCCGCCTCGCAGTGGTGGGCAGTTCAGAGTTTGTTAACGACACGGTTATTTCAATCTCAAGGAACCTGAACCCGGAACGCTTTCTGAACAGCCTTACATTTGTGCAGAACCTTGTGGACTGGGCTGTGGAAGACCTGGATCTTCTGGCCATAAGGGCACGGGAAGGACACGCAAGGCTTCTTAAACCCATGGACAGGAATGAGCAGCGGTTTTATGAAATCCTTAACTACTGCCTGGCCTTTGCAGGTCTGCTGCTTGTCTCACTGATTGGAAGAGGCATTGTGCGTAACGAAAAACCCATCCGGCTTGATTAGAGCCTCTGAACGGATATGGAGGAACAGGCCCTATGAACAGACGAAACACCATCTTGGGAATAGTGCTTATTGCACAACTGGTGCTTGTAATATTTCTATATAATTCTGGAAGCAGCGAACATAAATCGGAAATAACCCTGACGGATTTTGAGCCTGAGAATATAATATCGCTTACGATTTCAGACAGCTACGGGAGCAAGACAAGGCTGCAGAAACAGGATGGCAAATGGCTCATTGACCCGCCTGATAACTATCCTGCTGATGCAGAGCGTGTAAAATCAGCACTGAAAAAACTGGCAAACCTGAAATCGGACAGGCTGGTGAGCAGTTCCAGGGGGAGCCACGGCCGGCTCAGGGTAGGAAAGGAGAACTTTAACCGATTGATCAGTCTTGAAGACTCCGGTGGGAATAAATACCAGATCTTTCTTGGAACAACACAAGGGAGAGGGGTCTATGCCCGCAAAGGAGGAAGTGATGATGTGGTCTTTGTAAACAAGCTCTCATCATGGGAGTTTGCCACAAGCCCACGCTCATGGTGGAAAACCAGCATGGTGGATTTTGCCACTGATGCTGTAAACCGGCTGGAGTTAAAGAACAGCAAAGA
>JALWJV010000131.1 GCA_026996955.1 Deltaproteobacteria bacterium | reverse complement strand
CCCCAACATATACAGCACCTGCCTGAAGTTTGGAATTGACATAACAAAGGAGCCGATACCGGTGGTTCCGGCAGCACATTACATGTGCGGCGGGGTTGTAACAGACAAGTTCGGCCAGACCGATATTGCAGGGCTGTTTGCAGCTGGAGAAACCGCATGCACCGGCCTTCATGGCGCTAACCGCCTTGCCTCAAACTCCCTGCTCGAAGGGGTTGTAATGGCACACCAGGCGTATCTTAAAATCAGCTCTGAATTTGAGAGCCTCAAGGAAATCAGCACCCAGCCGGTTCAGCCCTGGGATACCGGTGGGGCGGTTGACATGGATGAGGCGGTCCTGATCTCCCACAACTGGGATGTTATAAGACGCCTCATGTGGGATTACGTTGGCATTGTGCGAAGCGACCGGAGGCTTGAGCTTGCCAGAAAACGCATCAAACCCATAATGGAAGAGATAAACCGGCACTACTGGGAGTACATACTGACCCGTGATTTTCTGGAGCTCAGAAACCTCTCCCTTGTGGCAGAGCTCATAATAAAGTCGGCATCAAGCCGCAAGGAGAGCCGTGGCGGTCATTTTAACATGGACTGGCCGGAAAAAGACGACTGGAACTGGCGGCGTGACTCACTTCTTTGCAGGGACAGCGATACTGCCTGAGAGCCGGATGAGATACAGAAAACGCACCATTGCCATCTGGCTTGCTGTTGCAGGCATTGTCTGCCTGTGCCTGGTCTTTATTGCAGGCATGGATGAGCTCACAGAACTCTACAGGAACATGACCGAGCTCTTTGAGCAGAGACAGCGGCTCAGGGAATTTGTCCTCTCCCTTGGAAGCCTTGGTCCTTTGGCATTTATTGCCATTCAGGTGCTGCAGATTATCTTCTCACCCATTCCAGGGGAGGCCACAGGACTGCTTGGCGGCTTTCTGTTCGGCAGATGGGCAGGTTTCATCTATTCAACCATTGGCCTTACCCTTGGTTCAGTGCTGGCATTTCTGATCTCAAGGCACTTCAGGAAATTCGTAGTGCCCTGGCTTCGAAAATCTCCTGCCTATGGGCGGTTTGAAGAACTGCTTGAACACCAGGGGCTTTTTATCTGTTTCTTCCTGTTCCTGATGCCGGGTTTTCCAAAGGATTTCCTCTGCTATCTACTGGGGCTTAGCCGCATGCCCCTTCTGGCTTTTGCAATAATTACCGGAGTGGGCAGGATACCCGGAACCCTCATGCTCTCCTTTCAGGGTTCTGACATTTACGATGGCAACATTGCAGGCCTGATAGCCCTTCTGATTATTACCGTGGCTGTGGCAGGCCCTGCATGGTACTGGCGGGATGCCATATACAAATGGGTTGAACAGCACGAGCTTAAGGATAATGGCAAGTGATTGCGTGGTTTGACTGCTTTTCAGGTGCAAGCGGAGACATGATCCTTGGCGCGCTTGTTGATGCAGGCTGGCCCGAGGGACAGCTTAAGGCACTTCCGCAAATTCTGGGCATTGACGGCGTTGAGGTGTCATGCAGCCGGGTAATGCGATGCGGTATATCGGGCATCAAGGTAACTGTTTCCTCAAACAGAACTCAGAATCTCCGCTTTCTTCCTGCCATTACAGAAATCATCACCGCATCTTCACTGCCTTCGTCAGTAAAGGAAAAAACACTTGGCATCTTCCACATACTTGCCAAGGCAGAGGCAGAGGTTCACGGCTGCTCCATAGATGAGGTGCACTTTCATGAAATAGGTGCAGTTGACACCATTATTGACATTACCGGGGCTGTCCTTGGAATTGAAGAACTTGGCATTTCCCAATGCATATCTTCACCCCTGCCAATGGGAAGCGGGTTTATAAAGTGTGCCCATGGCACACTCCCAGTTCCTGCCCCTGCAGTGGCAAAAATAGTGGAACAGGTTCCGGTGTACGGCACTGACATTGAGGCAGAGACAGTAACCCCAACAGGTGCGGCAATATTAAAGGGGCTCTGCCAGGGCTTTGGCCCCATGCCTCAGATGGCAGTTCATAAAACCGGCTGTGGAGCAGGAGACAGAGAGTTTGCTGACAGGCCAAACCTGCTTCGTATATGGACAGGGAGCAGCCTTCAGGTATCCCACTCGCCTATAACAAAACTGAGTACCTGCATTGATGATATGAACCCGGAACTCTTTCCCCATGTAATAGAAAAATTGCTGGATGCCGGGGCACTTGATGCATTCATACGGCCTGTTTCAATGAAAAAGGGGCGGCCCGGGATGGAGCTTGTGGCACTTTCCCCTCAAGGTATGGAAGAACGCCTGAGGGATGTGATTTTCAGCGAAACCACCACCACAGGGATCAGGTTCAGCACAGAGGCACGCTTTCTCCTCAAAAGACGCGTTGAAGAAGTGCAAAGCCCCTGGGGAAGGGTAAAGGTAAAGGTGATTGTGCGGCCTGACGGGACTGAGGAGAGGGTACCTGAATACGAGGAGTGCAAGAGGATAGCTCAGGAACAGTCCTTGCCGATTACACGGGTTTACCGCATCCTGCAGCAGGGCTGATTTCATGCCTTGTGTTGTAATTGTTCAGTGAATGAAAACCTTTTGATTTCTCATTAAATATTGACAAAAGTATAACATTTAGTCATGCTATAAATATGATAAATGTTCATAAGGAGGCTTTGTCATGTCACCTAACGTAAAGACGGCCATATCACTGCAAGAAGAATTGTTTCAAAAGGTAAACAAGTTGGCTGATGAACTGCATGTATCACGAAGCAAATTGTTTGTTATGGCGGTTCAAGATTTTATAAAAAAAAAGGAGAATCAGAACTTTCTTTCTCAAATTAACGACGCATTCAATGATCAACCAGATTCTGAAGAGATTAAATTGAAAACAAAAATGCGTAAGAAGCAGATCAAAAATCTTGAGAGAGAACCATGGCAATAGAACAAGGAGAGATTTACTGGGTAAACCTCGGTGAACCGAGTGGTTCTGCACCAGGTTACAGGCACCCCCATATTGTCATTCAGAACAATCTATTCAACTTTAGCAATATCAATACGGTAGTAATGTGTGCACTGACATCCAACCTGAAAAGGGGGCTTTCTCCGGGCAACGTAGTATTAAAAAAAGGCGAAGCAAACCTTCCCAAAAAAAGCGTTGTAAATATAACCCAGATTTATACCGTAGACAAAAATGATCTTTTTGAAAAAATAGGCAAGGTAAGCAGTAAAAGATTAAAAGAAATACTGCAAGGCATACAGCTACTTATAGAACCGAGAGAGCTGTAAATCGAGGGAAATCCATTTGATGACGAAACCATGATCAGCTCAAAGCTCAAACCCGGATGGGAATAGTGCAGAAAGCAATAATCATATTTTTAGCCACCGGCCTGTATGTTGGCAGGATACCAAAGGCTCCCGGAACCTTTGGCGCGCTCCTTGGCATCCCTGTTGCCTGCCTGCTCCACGGCCTACCGGCGGCATTGATGTTCCCTGCCCTTGCAATCCTGATTCTCGCAAGTGTCATTATCTCAGGTATGGCAGCCACCATTTTGGGTGATAAAGACCCTCCGTCAGTGGTTCTTGATGAGGTTGCCGGAATGGCAGTGAGTTTGTGCTGGTTTCCCTGCAACTTTATTTATGCCCTGGCTTGCTTTACCCTGTTCCGTCTGTTTGATATATGGAAACCAGGGCCTGTAAACAGCCTCCAGAACCTTCCAGGGGGATGGGGTGTTGTTATGGATGATATTCTTGCCGGCATAATGGCTGGCGCAGTGGTTCAGGCAGGAGTAATGTTGAGTCATGCATGGTGAAATAATAGCCATTGGGGATGAACTTGTTTCCGGCAGGACAATTAACACCACCAGCAGCTTTGCTGCCCGCAAGCTCTTTGATGCCGGCTACTCCATCAGGCGCATTACCGTAATTGGTGATTACATCCCTGTAATAGTGGAGTGTATCAATGCTGCCATCCTGCGCTCAAAATTTCTTATAATTACCGGAGGGCTAGGCCCCACTGCCGATGACATAACCAACGAGGCTGTTTCCAAGGCCCTTGGCCTGCCACTTGAAGAAAACACCCGGATACTTGAAAAGATAAGCGAATGTGAAGAACGTCATAACATAACCTATGACGAGACCTTCAAACACAAGCTCTCCATGCTCCCCAAGGGTGCAGAGGTCCTGAACCCCGACGGTCATGCTGCCGGATATCTCCTGATGCAGGACGGCATACCGCTTTTTTTCCTGCCTGGAGTACCCCACCAGCTTGAAAATCACATCCTTAACCAGGTAATTCCAAGGCTTAAGCAGATGCTGGGCATAGGCAAGAGCGTGATGCAGAAGACATTCAAGATCTTCGGCCTCTCAGAGATTGAGGTAAATGCCAGGCTCTCACGCATTGAATCCCGATACAGTGGCCTTTCAATCGGCTACTATCCCAACTTTCCTGAGGTGCACGTGACTGTAACCCTCAAGGGAGAGAGCAGTGAGGAGACAAGGAACTCCTGTTATGAGGCCTGTTCTGCAATCCGTGACACTCTGGGGCTTTATGTTATTGCTGAGGACGATAACACCCTGGAAGCAGTGACAGGAAGGCTTCTGGTCAGGAAGAATGCAATGGTATCCGTTGCAGAATCGTGTACTGGTGGCCTGCTTGGTCAGAGGCTTACAGATGTTGCAGGAAGCTCAGCGTGGTTTGAGCGGGGTGTTACCACCTATACCAACCGTTCAAAGGAGGAGATTCTTGGCGTACCCCATGATATGCTTGTCCGGCACGGGGCAGTAAGCTCGGAGGTGGCTACCAGTATGGCAGAGGGTATCCGCAGGCTTTCAGGCACAGAATATTCCCTTTCCATTACCGGCATCGCAGGCCCAGGCGGAGGGACCCCGGAAAAGCCGGTTGGCACTGTATTCATCGGCATGGCAACACCTGAGAAAACCACTGCTCTGCGGTTTAACTTCCCTGGAAGCAGGGAAAAGGTAAGGATAACGGCAACAGAAACTGCCCTTGACTGGTTAAGGCGGCACCTGACAGATGGTTCGTACATTCCTGGCTATAAACCTGCCTGACAGGGAAAAACATAAACTTTCAGAGGCTGTTGAGAGGTGGAGGCGGTACAAGGCGGCCGTCCGCTGGACCCCGGCCTCACGCATGCATCTTACCCTGAAATTCTTAGGGGAGGTAGAGGAGCAGCGCATTGAGGCAATCTGCGAAGCCTGCCGCAATGTTGCCAGAACCCGGCAGCCATTTAAGCTTAAGACTACTGTAACCGGCGTATTTCCAACAGTTAAGCGCCCAAGGATACTCTGGGTGGGCCTTGCCTCTGTTACCCAGGGGCGGCTACAGGAACTTCAGCAGGCTGTTGAACATGAGCTTGAAAACCTGGGCTTTCCCAGGGAAGAAAAGGCGTTTTCCCCTCACATTACTGTGGGGCGGGTTAAATCCGGCAGAAACATTGGTGCCCTGATGAAGGATTTCATGGGCCATGAGCCAGGCGGCACTGCCTTTCCATGTGACCACTTTTCGCTTTACAGCAGCACCCTTACCCCAAGGGGGCCAATCTACAAAGAGCTTGAAAGCTTCAGCCTTGGTCAGACACCGTAGCTTAGAGAAACACCTGAACTTCTTTGCGTCCTTTGCGTCTTGAGCGAAGCGGGCGGTTTGAAAAAATGAACCGCAAAGACGCAAAGGACGCAAAGATTTTCCCTGTTGCAAAAAACAATTCCTTTTTTTGCAACAGGCAGATACCTTAACAGACACAATCCATGAAAAGTTTCCTGTTATCACTGCAGTTCCTCACCATAATCACCATAGTACCGGGGCTTTCAGCCACCAGGAGGGAACTTTCTGCCTCCCTTGCCTTTTTCCCCTTAACCGGGCTTATTATCGGGGCGATTGTGGCCGGGTTTGACTGGGCTGCAAGGGGGCTGTGGCCTGTTCAGATCTGCGGTGTGCTTGATGTTGCCCTGCTTGCACTCCTTACCAGAGGGCTTCATCTTGACGGCGTGGCAGATACCTTTGACGCCATTGGAAGCCAGGCAGGCTGTGAACGCGCCCTTGAGATAATGCGCGACAGTAACAGCGGGGCACTGGGCATACTTGCCATGGTGGTGGTGCTTCTCATTAAGGCAGTATCTGCCATAGAGCTCTCAACACAGGCCGCGTGGCAGTGGTTCATCCTTGTTCCCTGCCTTTCCAGGTTCGGAATCAACGTCTTGGGATCCCTGTCCCGGTATGCAAGAAGCAGCGGGGGACTTGGCCAGGCATTTACAGGCAGGGCATCCCTGACATACATGCCTGTTGCAGCGGCAACTGCACTTTCAGCCGCATGGATTCTTGGAAAAATTTATGGCATTGCAATGCTCATAGCCCTGGTCCTCTGGTGTATTCCCGCAGGCATCTGGTGCAAAAGACGATTTGGCGGCATTACAGGTGATATACTTGGCGCACAGGTTGAGCTTACAGAGGCTGCCATGTTCCTGGCTGCTGCGGCAATCATACATTAACAATAACGTAACTGTTCAACGTATTAACAGTAACCTAGATTGAGCGATTGTCGGATTTGCTGCAGATCCGCGAAAGAGGAATTCCCATAATAGTCGGCTATATGGGGATTCCTCTGACAAAGGAGATGCAGTAAATACGGCAATCCCGAAGGGTTTCAAAACTGGCAAGCTATAATCGACATAACTCCTTTTAATTTCATTGAAAAAATAATTTTCAAGTTTTTGAAACGCTCAATCTAGGAGTAAAAAGGATTCGTGAATGGTCCTATTTTTCCGTTCCGGTGAAGAATTTCTTGTTTTCTAAGGCTCGCTACGCCAAAATCGCGAAACTCGCTGGTGCCTCGCTCAAACAGACGCGATTTTATGGCTGCGCTTCGCCAAGAAAAACTACTAAATTCTTCAGAGTCACTCCAAAACAAGACCATTCACTACGCTGAAAATAACAACCCATGAAAAATGCCTGCAGAATTTACCTTCTAAGACACGGGGATGTAATAAACCCGATGAGGACCTTTTACAGCCAGCTTGATGTGCCACTTTCCCCGAAGGGCAAGGAGCAGAGCATCCAGGTTTCAAGAAGGCTTGCTGAAGCGGGCATTGGCTCAATAATTTCAAGTGATCTTTCCAGGTGCCGTTTCATGGCTGAGAAGCTCTCAGAATTTTCAGGTGTTGGGCCGGTCTTTACTGCTGCCCTCAGGGAGGTGAATTTTGGAAAGTGGAGCGGGCTTACCTGGGAACAGATAGAGGAGGCATATCCCGGGGCATTTGAAAATCGCATGAATGACCTGACAAATTTCAGGCCTCCAGGCGGTGAAAACCTGAAAGATGTAAGGGAAAGGGCACTTCCTGTACTCATGGAGGCATGCAACAGTACGTGCAGCTCAGTTGCCCTGATTGCCCACGGCGGTGTCAACAGAATTCTGCTTGCATCTATCCTTGAAATGCCCCTTGAAAACATCTTTTCCATTGATCAGGGACACGCCTGCGTGAATATAGTGGATATTTATCCGGACGGTATCAAGGTGGTTAAAGCAATAAACCTGCCATTTTCTCAGGCAATATGATTCATGTCCTTGGCGCGCATCTGATAAATAACAGCAGATTCTGTTGATTTTTCAATTAATTCGTGTCACATTTGCTGTGCTCATAAATTCCTTAAACCTCCTACAGACCGGACTCTCCTATGCCAAAAAATCTCAACATAAAAGCCAGAAAACGAATACTTATCACAGGAGGCGCGGGTTTTATAGGCTCACACCTGTGCCAGCGCCTGCTCTCCCAGGGCAATGAAGTTATCTGCGTTGATAACTTCTATACAGGAAGCAAGGAAAACATCGTCCATCTGATGGACCATCCCTATTTTGAGATAGTGCGACATGACATCACCTTTCCCCTGTACATGGAGGTAGACCAGATTTACAATCTGGCCTGCCCTGCTTCCCCTATCCACTACCAGTTTGACCCGGTACAGACCACCAAGACCTCGGTACATGGCGCAATCAACATGCTTGGGCTTGCTAAGAGGCTGAAGATAAAGATATTCCAGGCATCAACTTCCGAGGTTTACGGGGATCCGGAGATACACCCACAGCCCGAATCATACTGGGGCAATGTTAACCCCATTGGTGAAAGATCATGCTATGACGAGGGTAAACGATGCGCAGAAACCCTGTTTTTCGACTATCACAGGCAGCACAAGCTCTGCATCAAGGTTGCTCGTATATTCAACACTTACGGGCCCCGCATGCACCCAAATGATGGCAGAGTTGTTTCTAACTTTATCGTTCAGGCCCTCCTGGATCAGCCGGTAACAATTTACGGAGATGGTGCGCAAACCCGCTCATTCTGTTATATTGATGATCTGGTTGAACTGATAATCCGGTTTATGGGCAGCGACGATGACTTCACCGGCCCCATTAATGCCGGCAATCCCGGAGAGTTCACCATCCTCGAACTTGCAGAGAAGGTGCTTGAAATAACCGGATCAAAGTCTGAAATTATATTCAAACCGCTGCCCTCAGACGATCCTCAACGTCGCAGGCCGGACATAACTCTTGCCAGGGAACGTCTCGGCTGGGAGCCCAAAACACCTTTGGATGAGGGCTTAAAAAAGACTATTGATTATTTTGACAACTATCTGCGACGTGATTTGACTTGAACCACCCCGGGTTTAAGCATTTTTTTAATATGCCCTGCCGTCAGCCTGCCATAATCTGCTTTCAAATCCTGCTTATATTACTGTTCCTCTGCATGCAGGCTTCAGCCATTGAGCTTGTTGTCCCGGATGACTTCCCAATGATCTCATTTGCCCTGGAGATGGCAGAACCAGGCGACACCATCATTGTGAAACCCGGGGTTTATAACGAAAGGATCAAACTTAAAGACGGTGTAAGCCTGGTGAGCTATGCAGGGGATGACGGCGATGAGCTGGTGCAGGGCCCTGGCAGGAAAAAGGTACTGAGGCGGGCCCTGCGCACAATAGTAGACGGTTCAGACATTGAAGAGCCTGGCTATCTTCTCAGCTTCCCGCAAGAGGCAACCGGCGAGATGATGGTTGACGGATTCACATTCCGCAACATGCCAAAGTATGTCTCAAGCCTGCAGCTGTTCCTCATGGAGATACGCGGCTGTTCACCAGTGGTAACAAACTGCATATTCACCGGAAACAAAAGCGGAGGCGGAATCCTTTCCACAGGTCTCGGTGTGGGCATGGGAGCGCCAATCGCTACTGCAAAACCCCTGATAACCAACAACGTAATCTATGGTAACATGGGGACCGGCATTGCCAACGGCAGCAATTCCGGCGCCCTTATTACAAACAACGAGATATTTGACAACCGGTTTCCGGAACAGAGCCATAAACAGCAGTTTGCCCCTGCAATCGGCGTAAGGGAGCAGGCAAGGCCACTGATTGAAAACAACCTCTGCTACCACAATGAGACCGGCATTGGTGCCATAAACTTTGACGCCAACACCTTCCCCAACCTGGATAAAGACCTTGTAATCAGGGGAAATGAAATCTATGAAAATCTAATGGGAGGAATAGGAATAAGGGGAATAGGCGGGGCAAACATTAAAAACAGGGTGATAATTGAGAACAACACCATCTACGCCAACATGGAGGCGGGCATAAGGTGTACCAAGCTGGACATGGCCACTATCCGCAACAATCGGATTTACAGCAACCGCAAGTCAGGTGTCAGCCTGTGGAACGTGCAGACAGGTATTATCACCGGCAATGAGATATTCAAAAACTACACTGCCGGTGTCCGTCTTCTGGCAGTACCCAGGGTTTCTCTTAAGAAAAACAGAATATACGAAAATGTCACAGCCGGGGTTGATTTCATAGGGTGGAAAAAAAAGGTTACCTGGTAATGGTCTCATCTGCCCGCAAATATTATAAAAACCGAAGTGGAGCCAGCATGTTTATTGCCCTGCTGGTGTTCTACATGCTTCTGCTTCACACGCACCTGATTCATGCTGAAGAAATAAAAGTCCCATCCCAGGTAAAGAGCCTTCAAGATGCCGTGGAAGAGGCAGCCCCAGGTGACACAGTTTTGGTAGCCCCTGGCACATACCGCCTTTTTTTTGACAACCTGCTTATAAACAAACGGACAATAACCTTACGAAGTGAAAAAGGAGCGGCAAAGACAATAATTACCGGCAGGGGCAATGGTCCCGTTATTACCATTGGTCAGAAAAGCCGTGTAATAATCCAGGGCTTTACCATCACACGGGAAACCGACTCAGACAACAGGGCCGTTCAGGGCGGGGCAATATACTGTGCTGCAGGCTCTGCTCCCCAAATCTGCAAAAACATATTCATAAACAACCGAGCTGTGTTTGGTGCAGCAATCTACTGTGATGTGCAGTCCATGCCAAAAATAAGGAATAATGCCTTTTATTCAAACAGTGCAGAGACTGCCGGAGGAGCTATCTTTACCGATCACTCCCGTGCAACCATTACAGGAAACTGGTTTCAGGAAAACAGCGCAGGAAGCTCTGGCGGGGCGCTGGCTTGTAACAGGGATTCTTCACAGGTTTATGGCAATATCTTCTGGAAAAACAGGGCATTGTTCGGGGGAGCCATCTCCTGCGACCGCGCGGCAACATGGCTCTACAACAATACCCTGGTGGCAAACCAGGCTGACAGGGGCGGGGCAATCATGCTTGACCGCGGTTCTGTACGCCTTATCAACCTTATATTTTCAGAAAACCGACAGGGGGACCTGTTTACCAAGGGTACAGGCCCTGCTGGAAGGCCGCTGTTTTCAGACCTTCAAAACAAAAATTTTTCCGGTGTAAACGGAAACATCTGGGCTGACCCACGTTTTGTTGACCCTGCAAAGGGAAACTTCCACCTACAGCCAGGCTCTCCCTGCATTGATGCAGGTAACCGCGATCCCTTCTACAAGGAAAGGGACGGTTCATTCAGTGACATGGGGGCATACGGCGGGCCGGGTCCCATGAACGATGCTGCCCTGCCCTTCTGGCAGGAAAATTGCTTGACATCCAGAAACAATATCACAGGCTTTAATCAACACGCATCTATTCAGAGCACAGGCAGGAAATAACCACCTTGCAAAATCTAATAACTGAAATGAATAGATAGACCATCATAAAGGTAGTATACACATCATGTATAAGGAACATAAAACTATCATACCCACAGCACTCTTTTTTCTATCCCTGATCATCGCCACAACCCTGGCACTGCCTGACCACGCTATCTGCGCCACAAGAAGAGTTCCGGCCCAGTTCCAGTCCATACAAAAGGCAGTTGATGCCTCTGCCCCTGGTGACAAGGTGCAGGTTGCCCAGGGTACCTACTTTGAACATGTAACCTTGAAAAAAGGAGTAATACTTGAAGGCGGCTGGAACAGTGGCTTTACAAAACGCTCCCCGGCCAAGTTCGAAACAATAATTGACGGCGCCAGGGCCAAGGGCCCGGTGATTAAGGGTGCGGATAATGCCATTTTAGACGGCTTTACCATCATACATGGTTCTCTGGAAGATACTGGAGATGACCGCGCCGGATCAGGCATTTACTGTAAAGGGACCTCTCCTGTAATCCGCAACAATGACATCAGGGAAAATGAACCATCAGGTGTGCTGTGTGAAAAGAGCCATGCACAGATACTCAATAACCGGATCCATAACAATGCCCAGGCAGGTGTATTTGTCCGGAAAGGCTCTGACATCAAGATTCATGGAAACAGGATTTATGAAAATGCCTACTCGGGTATCGGCTCAAACAAACTCCCTGTATCAAAGGTTGATATCAGGAACAACACCATTTATGCAAACGACCGTTCCGGCATTTACGTCGATGCAGCCAGCGGTACAATAATGAACAATATTGTCTATGATAACGGCCTGGCCGGAATCAGGGGTAATGCCATGCCGCTTTCCGTGATTAACAACACAGTAGTGGGAAATGGTCAGGCAGGCCTCTTTATCGACGATCCGGAGGCCACTCCAGACGTACGAAACAATATCTTTGCACATAACAGGGATGCAGGTGTCCGTACCAGTGGAAAAGGCTACTTCTTCAATCTCTTCTTTGCAAACGGTTCAGCAGGTGCGTGTGACCCGGAGTATCTCTGGTGCGTCAGGCCCCAGTTTTCAGGTTATGAAGATGAAAAGAGCTATAAACGCAAGGGAAATAAAATTGCTGACCCCCTGTTTGTGGATACTGCCAAGAAAAACTTTCATCTCAAGCCTAGCTCCCCCTGTATTGATGCCGGGGACAAGGCGGCAAAATTCAAGGATGTCAACTTTCCTCCCTCAATGGGCAGTGCGCGAAATGACATGGGTGCCTATGGGGGACCTGGCACAATAGCTGAGAAGGCTGGCAAGAATCACGCTCCACGCGCCAACGCAGGCCCTGACATCACTGCTACCAAGGCAGGCAAGGTCATCCTGGATGGAACCGCAAGTTTGGACCCGGATGGTGATGCCCTGGAGTACAAGTGGAGTATCAGAAAGGCCCCTGGAGGAAGCCGTGCAAAGATTGCTGCAGCTACCCGTGCAAAGGCAATGCTCCTTGCAGACAAGGCAGGCACATATATTGTCCAGCTTTCAGTGAAAGACAGCCGTGGGGTTTCGGGCAAACCGGACAGTGTGAAAATAACTGTCCCGTCCAACACACCACCCAAGGCAGTAATTGGAGAGGTACTCTCGCAGGTATCTGTTGGTGACAGCCTGACCCTCTATGGCACAGCAAGCAGCGACAGGGAGAAAAAGCCCCTGACCTACCACTGGAGCCTCAAATCAAAACCCTCTGCAAGCCATGCAGTACTCCAGGATGCTGACAAAAAAGAGGCCCGGCTCACAGTCGATGTTGACGGCTGTTACGCAGTTGAGTTGGTGGTGAGCGACGGAAAACTGAAGAGTGAACCTGCTGTGGTTTATATAAGCACAAAAAATGCCCCTACCCAGGGGGTTCGCAGGGTTCCCCAGGAATATCCCACCATCCAGGCTGCCATTGATGCAGCACAGCCAGGCGATGATATCGTTGTTGAAAAGGGTGTGTACAAAGAGCTTATAACAATTGACAAGAGCGTAAATATCATTGGCAAAAACTGGCCGGTAATTGACGGTGGAAGCCCCGAAGGTAACAAGAACACTGTGAGCATCTTCTATCTCGGGGACAGTGCAGGCAAACTGGAGGGCTTTGTTGTAACAGGCGGAGGCACCGGAGACCTTGGTCACGGTATAAACATCTGGGACTCCTCACCAGAAATATACAACA
This sequence comes from Deltaproteobacteria bacterium, assembly GCA_026996955.1. Classification (GTDB taxonomy): domain Bacteria; phylum Desulfobacterota; class Dissulfuribacteria; order Dissulfuribacterales; family QOAL01; genus S144-17. The sequence goes on along the minus strand of JALWJV010000131.1, from coordinate 7,111 downwards.
ACCGCATAACCGGCAATCACCACGGTATGGGTATCCACGGTTCCCCTCCGCTTACAGGTAAAACCAAAATTCACGGGAACCTGATTTACGGTAACATGGTTGGTATCGGTAACGGTAAGGACAGTAATGCCAGGATATACAACAACAGGGTGTATAACAACAGCGTTGTAGGCATAGGTTGCCGGGGGAAGGCACTTCCGCGCATTGAATACAACATAGTTTACAACAACCGTATTGGAATCGGTGCCAGAGAGGTGGCTGCCCCACACATCAGGGGGAACGAGGTATTTGATAATATAGACGGCATTGTCATTGGCCCGCTATCCACGTCCAACACGGCGCCATTCAAGGACATTGTGATTGAAAACAACCTGGTGGTCAAAAACAGACATATTGGTATAAATATAACCTCCTTTAACCAGAGCAGTGTGATCATCAGAAACAACACCATTGCAGACAACAACAGCGCCAAACGCCGTATCCGTGCAGGCGGCATCCTCCTGGGTTATCCCCAGCCTGGAGAGTTTGTGGTCACACTGGAGAAAAATATTATTGCAGGAAACGGTACAGTGGGTATTGCCAACTACACCGGTACGGATAACTACAGCAAGCCCGGCGTTACCCTTAAAAACAGCGGCAACATACTCTGGAACAATACAGAGGATTTTCAGAACTGTAAAAAGGGATCAGGGGACAAACGCACGGACCCGGGCTTTACATCAAAGCAATTGCCAGGGATAAAGGCGTACAGCAACGGAACAGGCATTGGTTTTGTTCCCAAAGGTAAAGAATATAAGAAAGTCCCTGCCGCCATATAACCTTTGAAGGCAGAACGGAAATGACAGCAGAAAATCCGGCAGGAGATGTGAAAATAGTTGAGGTAAAGCCGCTTTCAGCAGGCAGGGAGGCTGTTGGTCTGGCTGGTGCCATTTTCCTCATCATACTCCTTATGGGGCTTGTCTTTTCTTCACACAAAAAAGAGACAGGGGAGGCGGGCACTGAATCCTTTCAGATCAAGGATATATACCTTAAAAACCAGGCGCCTTTGATGTACCGCTCACTCAACGGTGTGTCATCTGACATACTTGATCTGCGCAATGATTCCGGAAGGTGGCCCACAGTGGATGAACTCAAAGAAGAGGGGCTGCCCCCGTTTGCATCTGCGTTTCTGCCAACTGGGCTCCGTGGATATGCATGGAGCCTTCATGAGGGCCAGGGTTATGTTGATTATTTTGGCTATAATGCCCGGGCAAGCAGCCCTGAGGGACAGAACAGTGACCCGCTCAAGGACAGCTTCATGCTCCGAATCATAGACCTTTCCGGCAAATCACATCCGTCACTTCCTGCATCAGTCAGCACGGATGCCAGATTCTTCATTCAGATATGGCACTTCCCTGCAGTAAGAGAGTATCCTGGCGCTGATCCTGCATCTCTTGGCTGGAAGTGGATTGTGAGCTCTGCCCAGACAAAATAATTCCTTAATTGAACAATACTGGTATCTATTCAGTGTGGTAAATGGTCTTGTTTTGGAGTGACTTTGAATAATTTCGTGGTTTTTCTTGGCGAAGCGCAGCCAAAAAATCGCGTCTGTCTGAGCGAGGCACGAGCGAGTTTCGCGATTTTGGCTTAAGCTTGCCTTAGAAAAACAAGAAATTGTTCTCCGGAGCGGAAAAACAAGACCATTTACCAACCTTTATTAACAAAATTACGCTGAACCGTTACCAATACTGTTCAATAGTTAGAATCGATTTTTTTAAAGTCAAAGGAGACAGCATAAGATGAACCGCATTATATTGGCATTTTGGGTGACACTTTTTCTCTGCTCATCGGTCTATGCCCAGACACCGGCAAAATGCGATCTCAAAATCGGCGTTACCTTACATCCCTACTACTCTTGGGTAAAAAACATAGTGGGCGATACCGCAGAGGTAATTCCCATTGTGCCCTCAGGGGCTGACCCTCACAGTTACAGGCCCAATCCAAAGGACATGGCAGTGATGAATACCCTTGATCTTCTGGTTATAAACGGGATGGGGCATGATGAATTCGTAAAGCCCATGCTAAAGGCGGTAAACCGCAAGGATCTTATGGTGCTAAATGTTAACAAGGGAATTCCCTTGATCCCTGTTCAGTCACACAGGTACGCATTTGAAGAGGGTGAAGACCAGAAGGTGGCATACAACAGCCATACCTACATCTCCATTACAACCTCCATTCCGCAGATAAAGGCAATAGCCTCAGAACTTGAAAAGCTCTGCCCGCAGGACGCAGATCTTTACAGAAAAAACACCCGAAATTACATAAAGCGCCTGAGAAAGATGCTTGCCCAGGCACTTGAAAAACTCTCTCATGTAGATGCGTCCAGGTTCAGGATAGCCACGGTGCATGATGGGTATGCCTACCTGTTCCAGGAACTTGGCATCAAGGTTGCCGCAGTTGTGCAGCCCAGGCATGGAATAGAACCAAGCCCCCGCCAGCTCCAGGACACCATAAAACGTATCAAGAGGGCAAAGGTAAATATCCTGTTTGCCGAACTGGATTATGACAAGAAGTATGTGGATATCATATACAAGGAAACCGGCTGCAGAATATACAAACTGTCCCACATATCAAACGGTGAATATACGCCGGCCTTTTTTGAAGAATCCATGAAACAGAATATTGATACCATTGTTAAGGCACTGACCACTGCATCTGAAGAGGCAGAAAAAGAGCCTGCAACATAGCGTCTGCGGTTTGGTTGTTCCGTGTATTAAATATGGTGTCGGATATGTGGTGGCAGCTGAATACTTAATATGAACCAAGCAATCAGATTGTATCTTGATAATTGTTGTTTCAACCGACCATTTGATGATCAATCTCAAATTAGAATACGGCTTGAAACAGAAGCCAAACTGAAAATTCAAGAAGAAATTAGATCAGGAAGATTTCATTTGGTGTGGTCATATATTCTCGATTATGAAAATCATCGAAATCCCTTTCAGGAGAGGAAATTGCGAATAAGCAAGTGGAAGGAATATGCTGTAAAGGATGTAGAAGAAGGGCCATTAATAATTGAAACTGCAAAAGAATTAAATGAAAAAGGATTTCATAAAATAGACTCATTACATATTGCATGCGCTATAGTATCTAATTGTGAGTCTTTTTTGACCACTGATGATCATATTCTCAAGCGTGCGAGTTTATTGAGTGATATAAAAATAAATGATCCAATTGGTTTCATCAGGGACATCACATTATGATCACAGACACAGAAATTAGATTAAAAGGAATCCAGGTTCTTGCAGAACATCTTGGAGATGTTGAGGCAGAACGGTTTATTGCTTTAATTCAAAGGGAACCTTTTGATTATACAGAGTGGCGGCAAGGGTTAGACGAAGATTTATCCATAGAGGCGATTAGTGAAAAGGCAATGCAGTCAAGAAAAAAGAGAGTACTGGATTGAGCGATTGTCGGATTTGCAGTAAATACGGCAATCCCTAAGGGTTTTAAACTGGAAAGCTATAAGCGCATAACTCCTTTTAATTTTGTTGAAAAAACAATTTTCCAGATTTTGAAATTCTCAATCTAGGATAGTCTGATGAATGGGCGCATTTAACCGCCATTTCGCTGCGGTCTTCAGTCCTGCTCCATAGCGGAAGTGATTCTGGACTTTGTGCTAATGAAGGTTCGTAAATGGTCTTGTTTTTTCGTCCCAGTGAATAGACACTAATTGAAAAGGGAAGCTGAAGATGCCACACACGGCTGAAGAGCAAAGGGAAACACTGCTTGAGATAAGGAATCTCAATGTTACGCTTGGAGGAAACCACATCCTTCAGGATGTAAACATGGATGTTAAATACGGCCACATTCATGCCATCATAGGGCCGAATGGAGCAGGCAAGACCACCCTTATGCGAAGTATTACAGGGGGAATGCCCCACACCGGCACCATCCGTTTCATGTTCAGGGAAAATGGCCGAATCGGTTACGTTCCTCAACTTCTGGAATTTGATCACTCTGTGCCCATAACAGTCTTTGACTTCATCTGCCTTATGCTCCAGGACTTTCCGCTGTTTTTAAGCCGGAAAAAGCATAAACTCAAGCGGGTAAAGGAGATACTGGAAGTTACAGACTCTGCTCACCTTACAGACCGTCTCATGGGAAGCCTGTCCGGAGGGGAGTTTCGCAGGGTGCTTCTTGCCCAGGCACTTGTGCCGCTTCCGGAGATACTTCTTCTTGATGAGCCTGCCAGCAATGTGGATGAGGTGGGGGCAAGGCAGTTTGAATCCCTGCTTCTGCGCCTTAAAAAAGACCACGGCCACTCAATTCTGATGGTGGGGCATGACATTCAGCGGATTCTTGACATTGCCGACAGGGTAACAGCCATAAACCGGACAGTCACCTTTGACGGCTCACCCCAGGAGCTGAAAGACCCTGCAAGGGTTGCGGCACTTTTCGGGCTTTCAGCCATGCCACTGGGGGCAGGTGCAGCAAATCTTCAGCAGGAAACGAGTTAAATTTTCATGACATGGGGTTTGCATCCCTGACATGAAAGTTAGCTCAAAGCTCAAAGTCGGAAGCTGAAAGCAAACATGACTCCTTCACCGCCCGCTTCGCTCAAGGACGCCAAGAACGCAAAGAACAACGCCAAGGAAATTATTTTTCCCTGTCGGCCACCCCGACAGGGAAAAATTAAAAACCCTTTGCGTCCTTAGCGTCCTTTGCGGTTCAGCTTTTGTCTTTTTGGACTTTGAGCCTTGAGCTTTCAACTTTGAGCTATTTTACGGTAATATAAATGGAATTTATTTATAACATCATAAGCGGCTGGGCATCGGCAGGCTACCTGCCTGAAATTTTTCAGCACACCTTCATGATACGGGGCATGCTTGCTGCCCTTATTGCAGGCCCCATGCTTGGCGCATTGGGAACAGTGGTCATAACCAAAAAACTGTCTTTCTTCACCCAGACCATCGGTAATGCTGCCATGTCCGGCGTTGCAATAGGCCTGCTGTTCGGCGAGCCGGTTGACGGCACCTATGCCGGGCTGTACGGATTCTGCCTTATTGTCGCCCTGGTTATGACTTTTGTTAAAAACCGCTCCCGCCTTCCAAACGATACAATCATTGGCGTAGTACTTGCCCAGGTGCTGGGCATAGGTATTGTACTTATGACCATTGTTACCAGCCAGTTCAACATACACCAGGTTGAGGCAATACTCTTTGGAAGCCTGATAACACTGAATGACCAGGACCTTCTTGCCCTTGCAGCAGCCTCCACCGGTGCAGGTATAATCTTCCTGCTGTTCTTTAACCGGGTGATGCTTGGAAGTTTCAATCCGGTGCTTGCAAAGGCACGGGGTTTACGTCCAGTCCTGCTGGAATATGTTTTTGTGACCCTTATGACAGTGGTTGTAGTTTCAAGCCTCAAGCTCATAGGCGCGCTGCTGGTGCTGGTGCTGATAGTTGTTCCTGCGGCAGGCGCCCAGAATATTGTCAATAACCTGCGTCAGTTTGTGTGGGTAAGCATCCTGTTTGCCACAATAAGCACTGCTGCAGGGCTCTTTCTGGCAGGATTCCTGCCTGTACCCACCGGGGCTGTAATTGTGCTGGTATCAAGTTTTCTGTTTTACGGCTCACTTTTATTAAAACCGTTCATAACAAAGAGGAGCGTAACCCAAGCATGAAGCATTACGGACCGAACAGTTTATCATAACAATGGAGGAAATAATATGCATTCCAATCTGTTAGTTAACAAGTTTGCCAGGAAAAAATTTATGACCGCTGCCGCAATTTTTGCCATTGTAATGGCATTTTGCGGGACAGCATTTGCCCACGCACCTGTTCTGTGGTGCTATGTTGAGGGCGGCAAGGTGCATGTTGAGGCATTCTTCAGCACCGGTGCAAAGATTCAGGGCGGAAAGATTTATGTACTTGACAAAAACGGCAAAAAAATCCTTGAAGGGGCTACTGATAAGGAGGGGAATTTTGAATTTACCCCACCGGTAAAAGACGACATGACAATTGTGCTCAAGGTGGACTCCGGCCACACCGCGGACTTTGAACTCACCAGACAGGATTTCATGGACGCAGAAAAAGACCAGGCGGGGCAGAAATAATAATCCCCAGGGGGCACGGCCCGCCGTGCCCTAAGGGGCTGTCCAAAAATAACTTGCCGATTTCGCATCTCATCTTCGGGCCATTCTGAGCCGAACTTCAATCACAAAATCCTCAACGTAGCCCGGCTACGCCTGCGGTTTTGCTCAATCAGTTCAACTCAGACTGACCCAAATCTGAGCGCGCCATCATCCAACTTATTTTTGGACAGCCCCTACGGTTCCAGGCATGTTTCAATCATAGCCCTGAATTTTTCTTCTGCCTCTGCGTCCTTCCCTCCTGATTTTCCTGTGGCATACCTGAAAAACCGTTCACAGACCTTTTGTTTTTCCCTGTCCCATGCTGCTGTAACCCCCTGGGCGCCGGCCTGTTCTCCCAATTTGTCAGCATTTTCATAATCCCGCCGCCCGTGGGCCCAGCCTGTAATGTGGCTGTAAAAGATAAGTGCCCGGTCAATCAGGATGTAGAGAAGCTGAATATTTGCCGCAGGCCCCACACGTACCAGGTGACGGTCAAGGTTCATGCCCATAACCCTGACTCCGGAGAGGAGCTTCCTTGCCTTAAATGCCGTGCCTACTGCCCCAAGGATGCCACCGGCTGCAGAAAACAGCCCAAGAGAAAGCCCGCCATGCCCCAGATCCAGGGCTGCCCCGGCTGCTGCACCTGTCGCAGCACCTGCAAGCACAAGCTGTTTTCCGGTAAGGCCAAGAAACTCCCATGATGCCTCACTGAATATATCTTCCTTCAATATGTCAGGTTCAGGCATGGGGCAGTTAAATACATTATGCCTGTAAATCTTCCTTACCCTGCTGAACGCATCCTGCTCACGCCTTTGGGCAAATTTTCTGTATCTTTCAAAAAGCCTCTCCTCCATCCCTTTCCTGTCCTGATGATTCCTGATTGCAGCCTTATCAGTGTATGAGAGGATATCCTGAAACATCCGGGTAAAGATCTCTGAGGTGCGCTCCTTCCTGGCCCCCCAGTCTTTTTTTATGGTACGGATCACTGCCCTCAAT
>JALWJV010000130.1 GCA_026996955.1 Deltaproteobacteria bacterium | reverse complement strand
TCAATCCTTGTATGGTATCTGGGACTGGGCCCCTGACTACTTTGACGCGGGATATCTTGGAGCCAGGGTAGATGATAATTCCACGTCCCCACCGCGTATTGAACTGTCCAATTGGCCTGAAACGGACGTATCCGGAAATGCTACATATACTCTGTTGCGGCAGGTTGCATGGGTCGAAGGAGCTGTCTCTGAAGACAGCAATGGAAATGGTGTTCTCGATACCGACGAAGATGCTAACCATAATGGAATTCTTGATCCCGGAGAGGATTTGAATGGAAATGGATTGTTAGACCCCGATGAAGACATCAACGGGAATGGTAAGATAGATACTTATAATTATTACCGTATTCCATCAAATTACCAGGGTGACTGGAGCATGGTAGCCACCAACAAACTGGATAGTTCCCATCATCTATATAACGTGGATATCAATGGTGATGGTAATGTCAGCTCTGCTGACCTTGTACCACAGGCCAATCTCGGATGGTGTTTTGACTTGCCGGGCAAAATTGACCTGGATGGTGATGGTGCAGACAATGATGGTGATGGTTATGTTGATGAAGATGATGATTCGGACGGCACAATAGATGAAAGGATGCTTGGTGAACGTGTGGTCAATGATACCATTATTCGTGACGGAAAGGCGATTATTATCTCATTTGGCATCAGTGGAACCAGGTGTAACGCCGGTGGATACTCCTTTGTAAATGAACGTGATCCCAATAACGGTGGAATGACATATAATCCTGTTTTTGATCTCAATGGTGACGGCGAAATTGATGAAGAGGACATGGTTTATATATATGCTCCAAATGGTGGCGGCGGAGGTGGAGGTACTACAACTCCCATTTACGGTATTCCAACGGATAAATCCTATGAAGGACGTTTGTTCAATCCTTCTATATTGAGGAATGAGCCTGTTGAGATGAAGTATTTTAGTACGTCAGCCGGAGGTATTGCCACAATGACCGAGACATCCGAACGGCGGGGAATATATTTCTGGCGAGAAGTTAAATAAATCTCTAACCTTTTAGTATTAGGAGATAGAGTATGTTTTCTGAAGAGAATAAACTCGGTGTCGTAATAATATGCCTGCTGTATGCCATGATTTTGACTACTATAAATTTTTCAGAGCCTGCTATGGCCCTGGAACAGGAAATAGAAGAGTCGGAAGGTATTATTGAGCAAGGCGTTGATGCTCAAAATGACAATAAAGAGTACTATTGTGGCACTGTTTACAGTGTTAGTGAAAGTACCTGTGTGATTGATGACATGGAATACCATTTTAGGTCAGATGTTCAAATTTACGGTTTAAATGGGGAAAGTTCAAATCTCTCATCACTTAGTGATGGTGATGTTGTCTGTTTTCATGTTGATGATAATGGTGTGATTTATGAACTTAACATTACCGAAAGAGACAGGCATATTCCTGTAGAACCTGAATCCAAAAAAACGCCAGGGAAATTGTACTTTCAGGGCGGCGTATGGAAAAATTAAGTAACTGTTCCGTTTATAGATCCGATATAAAGCTGTAAAGTAATCTTATCTCCTGGGGCCATATATCTGGCTCCGGGGTTTCAAGTATCAACGGTATATTGTCAAAGCGGGAATCATTCATGATCCAGCCAAAGGCATCAAGTCCTATCATCCCCTTTCCCAGGCTTTCATGCCTGTCCACCCGGCTTCCAAGTTCCCGCTTTGAATCATTCATGTGTACCCCGCTCAGGTACTGAATACCCACAATGCTTTCAAAATCCTCCATGGTTTTCTGAAAAGCCTTATATGTTCTAATGTCATATCCGGCTGCAAAGGCGTGACAGGTATCAAGACAGGTCCCGATCCTCTCCTTGTCATCAATGCCTGCTATAATTGCTGCAATATGCTCAAATCTGTATCCCACGTTACTGCCCTGCCCTGCTGTATTTTCTATAACAAGCTTGACGCCTTCCGTGTGGGAGATGGCAGTGTTCAGGCTGGATATGATGTTATCAATGCAGGCATCTTCACTTATTCTGTTAAGATGACTACCGGGATGAAAATTCAGCATGCAGAGCCCCAGGGCCTCACAGCGCCTTATCTCGTCAATAAAGGCATTTAATGACTTTTGACGTTTTTCTTCTTCCGGATGCCCAAGGTTAATGAGATAGCTGTCATGGGGAAGGCAATGGTCAGGTGTGATCCCTGCCTTCTTAAGGTTTGCGCCAAATTCCTTAATATTTTTCCGGGTAAGCGGTTTGGCCTTCCACTGCCTCTGGTTCTTGGTAAAGAGTGCAAAGGCTGATGCGCCAATGTCGGCGGCATTAAGGGGCGCGTTTTCAACACCTCCGGCAATACTTACGTGGGCTCCTACGAATTTATGCATCTTCATTTTGCTTCTCCATTGGGGGAATTGTATCTTGAAACATCCATAATACCATCTTGAAATTTTACCGAAACCGTGCCATCCCTTCCGGTAACAAAGAGTCTTGCCCCAGCCTCTTTCCACCTGTTTTCAATGTCAGGTGCAGGAAGCCCCAGGTAATTTCTCCATCCTGCAGATACCACGGCAATTTCCGGCTTGAAGCAGCGTATAAATTCTAGGCTGCTTGAAGTCCTGCTTCCATGGTGCGGCACCACAACCACGTTGCATCTGCCCGGATTCTTTCCAACAAGACATTGCTCTCTTTTCCTGTCTATATCACCGGGCAGCAGCACAGAGCCTCCAGATGCAGAAATCTTGAGCACCAGAGAGCGGCTGTTCCGGTTTTCAGCTACCCTGCACCCGTTTGCTGTGAAAATCCGGATTTTGGTGCTGTTTATCAACCTCTCTGAATCACTGCTGAACACCACATGCCTGGTTCCGGTCTGTTTAATGGCTGCAACAAGTTTGTCCCAGCACTGTTTTCCTGTGGCAAAATCATCGGATGTCCATAGTTCCTCAGGGTGAAAATCCCTTACCAGGGATGCCATGCCACCTGCATGGTCAATCTCGGCATGGGAGAGTGCAAGGAAGTCTATGTGTGTATATCCCAAAACACGCAGAAATGGCCCCATTATCCTTTTTCCAGTATCAAAATTTGAGCTCCTCATGCCCCCTGAGTCAACCACCATCACCTTTCCGTAAGGAAGCTCAACCACCTGGCCTGTGCCCTGCCCTACGTCAGAAACATGGAGGGTCATGGATGTGCGGGTGTCCATCCTGTGGTAATGCAGAAGGGTATCAAGAGGAATAAACAGGCAGACAGATATTGCAGCAATAGTTATCAGCCTTTTTGATTGTCTTGATATTTCAGGCCTTATCAGCAGTGCGCAAAATACAAGGACTGCATAAACAAGGGCCACATGCAGTATTGGCGGGCGCGGGACCCAGAACCATGCGCCTTTCAGATTTGCAGTGGTTGTTACCATCCATGTCACTGCAGATATAAGAGTGTCAGCAGACTGCCACAAAATGCCGGATAATGGTGGAAAGAGGCTTGAAAATAGTGCCCCTGACAGCAGGAGGGGGAGCAGAAAAAAGCATACCAGTGGTATAAGCAGGAGATTAAGCAGCAATCCCGCAGCAGAAAATCTCTGGAAATACCATGATACAAGAGGGGATGTGGCAACAAATGCGATAAAGGATACAGCAGCAAGGGTAAGCATGTAAGCCAATAATCTGGCTGCAAGGTGTTTTTTGTTCCTATGCCCTTTTTCTGAAATGAATGGCTTTTTGATAAGAGGGGAAAAGAGGATAAGGAACAGCACTGCCGTAAATGAGAGCTGAAAGGCTATCTCAAACAGGTAGAGTGGGGAGCAAAGAAGCAGAATCCATGCTGCAAATGCCAGGGAGTTCAAGGAGTTTGCAGGGCGTTCAACAATAAAGGCAAGGGCAAAGACCGTAATCATTACCATTGCCCGAATGGCAGAAGGGCTGAAGCCGGCAAGGGCTGCATAGAAAACAGCCCCGAGGATCGCCGAAAAATATGCGATTTTAAGCACATGAACTCTTAGCGCAAGCCATTCGAAGCGTAGCAGCAGCCACCTGACTGCCATAAAAAGCAGGGTTGAAATTATTGCCATGTGGAGCCCTGAAACAGCAAGCAGGTGGCCGGTTCCCGAGGCTGAGAAGGCGTCTGACAGTTCAGGTGAAAGCCCGCTCCTTGAACCAAAGAGCAGTGCTGATGCAACTGCAGCGTTCCGGACGTTTGAAAATCCACTCTCCACCTTTTGCATCAGGGCGGCTCTGAGATTTTCAACAGAAAACCGAAGCTGCGAAAAAATATTCTCCTTTGCCTTTCCCATGGGAATGAGAAGTGCCTGGGAGCGTACAAAGCCCTTGACCTGAATCCCCCTTAAACCCCACCAGTTCTCATAATCAAATGTTCCAGGTGTGTTAAAATTTCTTACAGGTTTCAGTATGGCTTTGAACCTGTAAATATATCCTGGTTTTAGAGTGTCCTGTTCTCCACCTTTAACAACCAGACAAATCCTTCCTGAAAGAGGCGATTCTCCAGCAGTTTCATGAAGGCGGAGAGGCTTCATTATCACTGTCATCCTGTCTTTTGAGACAACAGGAGCGCTTTCACAAATGGCCGTTATCACATGGTCCCCGTCCTTATCAGCCATGGTTTCAAGTATTTCATTGCGTTTTTCAAGCAGGGAGCGTGCAAGGTAGTAATGGGAAAACCCTGAAACAAAAAATATCAGAAACAGCAGGAAGATGGAGAGAAAGCTGCGGCAGGCCCTGCAAAATATGAAGAGAATGGGAAAGATAATAATTCCTACAATAAGCGCAGAAAAAAGGGGTATTATGAAACAGTCTTCCTGAAGTGATGAGCTTAATATTGTGCTGTATCTGCTGACAATGATACCAAGACAAAAGGGCAGGAGTCCTGCAATCAGGGGCCGAACAGGGATTGAAGCCTTATTGTCACTGTCTTGCATCTGTCAGCCTCAAGCAGGAATTTTGTTTCATCAAATGCCGGTGTGCCTGTAATTTCCGGGCGGACATTGTTTGAAAACCCGAACCTCTCCTTAGGGATCCCAAGAAACATATCAAACTCTCCATTATTGTTGCTGTCATGAAAGAGCAGAATGGCATACCACCCGGGTTTAAGATTATTAAACTTTTCCTCTGCAAATGGCGCACCATCTTCTTCTGACCTTACCGGCATGACAGAATACCTGCATGAATGTTTCCTCAGGTCATAGGTCTTTTCCCTGTCATAAAGTGACAGTCGTACCACACCGGCTGCCCTGTCCATGCCTCTTACCACCACGTGCAGGCAGGCAAGGCCAGGGTCCGGCTTTCCGCAGGTAAGACAGTTGTCGGCTTTCTCGGAACCGGCTGCCAGCAACGGAAATATCAGCAGGAAAAAGATGCAGACCGAAGTGATATTAACAGGGACCGGGATTTTTATTCCACGAAACAGAAGGGGCATAAACAGAGTATCTATTCAGCGTGGTAAATGGTTTTGTTTTGGAGTGACTATGAAGAATTTCGTAGTTTTTCTTGGCGAAGCGCAGCCACAAAAATCGCGTCTGTTTGAGCGAGGAACCAGCGAGTT